>JAGUZM010000166.1 GCA_020060805.1 Deltaproteobacteria bacterium
ACTTATCTGCGAGGGAAACTTGCCCCCTCCACCGTTCCCCTCGCCTGCGCTCGGGGCCGGGGCTTCCCCCACAGATAAGTCGTGAAAAGACGGCGCCCTCCCGCCAGTCACTCCAGAAAAAGCCCATGCCCCTCCTGCTTAGGTCGTGCTAACAATCTGGTGCTCCAACCAGTAATGTTTTGATCTCGTTACTTGTTACCCGCCCTTCGACTCGACTCAGGGCCGTGAGTGGTTCGATTTGACTCACCATCCTGAGCGTGTCGAAGGACTTGTCGAACGGTCACTCGCAGCTAAGATTGCCAAGGCATTATGCCGTTGTCAGGAGCGGTTTCCGCCTGGCATCCTTCGGGACCGGAAGCTTCACCCTGAAGGTGGTCTCCCCGTCCACGACGCTGTGCACTTCGATGGTTCCCCCCAGCTTGTTGATGATACCGTAGACGATGGAAAGCCCCAACCCCGTTCCCTTGCCGACGGGTTTCGTGGTGAAGAAAGGGTCGAATATCCGGCTCAGGTTGGCCTTCGGGATCCCGGGACCGTTATCCGTCACCTCCACCATGAGGTCATCCCCTCTCATCCTGCTCTTGATCGTGATGACCCCCCCTCTTTTTTCCATCGCGTCGAGGGAGTTGTTCACGAGGTTCAGGAAAACCTGCTGCATTTCCGAGGAAGATACCTTCACCGGAGGGAGGTCTTCCTGGAGATCGGTGTTGACGACCACGTTGGCGAACTTGGCCCGCTGGGAAGAAAGGGCCACGATTTCTTCCAGGAGCGCGTTCAGACTGATCTCCGTGACCCTCGGGTCGGTTTTCCTGGCAAAGCTCAGAAGTTTGTAAGTGATTTGCTTGCAGCGCTTCCCCTGGGTGTTGATCTGCTTCAAGGCTCTCTTGAATTCCTCGAGGTTCTTGCTCTCGTGGAATTCCTCTTCCTCGAGCAAATCTTCGATCCACCCTGCCTCTTCCACCATGATCGCCACCGGGTTGTTGATCTCGTGCGCAATCCCGGCCGCCAGTTCTCCCACGGATGCGAGCTTGCCGGTTTCGACGATCTGCTCGTCCATCATCTCCTTTTCCCGGTCCGATTTGGCGATCCGGCTCACGATTCGTCTCGACAGAATCAAGGCCATGGACACAATCCCGAGACCGCCCAGGAGGAGGATGACGATGGCCACCCACCGCGCCCTTGACAGATCGCGGAAGGCGTCGGATGCGTTTTGCTGGAAGACGAGGAGCCATTCACTTTCTTTCAGAAAGCTGGCGGCGTAGATCACGTTGCTTGCCGATTCATCCTGCCTTTCCATGATCCGGACCTTTTGGCCTGGGTCGGTTCCCTCGGCGATCAATTCCGGATAAAGAGTTTTCGCCGCCACCTGGTCACGCAAAGGCTTGGTCTGGAACTCTCCCGCCCGGTTCACGATGAAAGCAAACCCTGTTTCCCCGACCCGGATACCGCTGACGAGGTCGCTGAAGGCCACGAAATCGATCGTCGCCCTCAGGATCCAGTTCTCGCCGTTCCAGTTATCCCTCACGGCAACGATGAAATGGGGAAGGCCCCGCAGTCCGAGGAAAACGTCGCTGATGAAATAATCCTTTTCCAGGGCCTTGCTGAACCAAGCCGCATCGCCGTAGTGGGCCCCTCCCAGCTTGAAGGGCCCGGCATAGGACGTCTGGATTCCCCGTTCGTTCACAACGCCCAGGTCCACGAAGACAGGCCCGAAATCCTGTTGCAGGGTGTAGAGCCTGTCCTGGAGGAAAAGCTCGTTGTTCAATTCCTCAAAGCTGAAGGTGGAGGCCAGAAACCGAATGTTGCCGAGTCTTTCTTTGAGGAAATTGTCGATGTTCTGCTTGTGGTTCTGTACCAGTTCGCCCAGGTGCGCGTAGATCTTTTCACGGTGCGAGCTTTGAAACTGGTAAAGAAGGATGCCGCTCACGAGGACCATGGGGGTCACGGAGACGATGATCACGATGAATTGGATCATCCTCGTCAACAGACGGTAGTAAGAATCCTTACTCTTTTCTCTTTCAGACCCGTTTGTCATTTTAATGTAAACCCGGTTGGTAAAACCTCATATCATACCTATCAGCTGAACGCTCCTGCGTCAATGAGGGTTCATCCCAGGGTAACGGGCATTCCCATCAAGGGCCAGACCACAAGGCTAACGAAGGCAAGCACGATCATCAGAAGGATGCTGCCAAGGATTCCGTACATGAAGAACTCCCCTGGCGTGAACTGCCCGGAGGCATAAGCGATCGCATTGGGAGCTGCCCCCACAAGCAGCAGGAAGGGCATGCCCGCCGCGACCAGGGAGGCGTAGAACACCACCTCGGGCGCCACCTGGAGATACGGCGCAATCACCAGGGCCACAGGAAGTGAAATGGCGATGGCCGCGACGTTCATGATGAAATTCGTCATGACCATCACGAAAAAACCGATGCTCATCACAAAAATGAACCAGTTGGCCTTCTTGAACATCGCAAGCCAGTTGACGGCAAGCCACTTCGCAGCGCCGGTTTCCCACAGGCAGAAGCCGATGCTCATCGCCCCGCCAAAGAGAAGGATGATGTTCCAGGGGATCTCCTCCAGGTCATTGAGGTCGAGGATGCCGAAGAGAAAGAACAGAATCGTCGAGATGAGGATGATCGCCGATTTGTCGATCGGGCCGAGGGCCGGGATGAAGGATCGCAGGGCAAGAGTTGAAATGCACCCGAAGACGATCACGGCCGTGATGATTTCTTTTCTCCTGATCGGCCCCATTTCCGCATTGAGCTGAATCGCCTTCTCCTTCAGGCCGGGAATCACCTTTTTCTCGGGCCTGAAGAAAATCATGAAAAAACCCCAGAGGAGAAATGTCATCGCCCAGCCTACGGGGAACATGTAATAGCTCAACTCGAAAAAGGTGATGTCCTTGCCGACGATGTCATGGAAGAAGCCGAGAGCCACAGCGCCTCGGGCAGCCCCGAGCAGGGTGATGATGCTGCCCGCGCCCGCGACATAGGCCATCCCGATGAAGAGTCCCTTTCCGAACCTGGACGGCTTGTCCCCTTCCCCGTAGAGACTGTAGATGGCCAGAAGCAGGGGGAAAAGGGTTGCTGCCACCGCTGTGTGGGCCATGATGTGCGTCAGGGCCGAAGTCACCACAAAGCATCCGAGGTAGATCATGCTGGTTCGCTCCCCCACGATGAGGAGCATCTTGTACGCAAGGCGTCTGGTCAGCCCCGTTTTGGTGAACACGAGTCCGATGACGATGGAGGCGAAAATGAACATCACCGACGGATCCATGAAGTCCTTGAAAGCCTCCTTGGCCGACCGGATCATGAAAACCGCCTGCATCACACCGATCAGAAGGCTCGTCACTCCGATAGGAATGACCTCAAAGACCCACCAGGTTCCTGCCAGCAAGAAAAGGGCGATGGCTCCTTTCCCTTCTCTGGAGAGGACGAAATGCTGGCCCATGGGGTCCACCGCGTCCGGCCATGGCGGAGAATACCAGGCCAGGATAAAAAGGAGGATTCCCAAAGAAGTGAAACATAGCTTTTTGAGATCCCGTTTGGGCTTCACAAAATCGCCGGAATGACTGTTTTGCATATCCCCCCCTTGCTCCAGTTCTTGAGATGGCAACACCTCCTCAGCCAAGGGTAGCCACCCCAAAAAATCGCCTGGAATTTACGAAGGTCTGAACAGAGAAAGAGTCGAAATGGTAGGAGGAACAATAATATGGATTCCTACAAAAGGAAAGAAAAATGATCAGCCTCTGACAGGTGACCTTTGATTCCGTCCTTCATCCAGGGTCGCTCAGCCAACGGGTAGGCTCGGATTTCGCAATCCCTGGAGCACGCGGTTAGAAGGGCCTAAGCCGAAAGGGGCGTTGTGGCGTCAGCTCACAAAGATCTCTCTCTTGTTCTCTTTGTGATCCACCATGTAGAGCAGTTTCTTGGACACCCGTCTCAGGTCTTCTTTCAGAGCGGAAAGATCTTCCCTGTGAAGTTCGTAGGCGCGGATGTAAACATGGCGATGGCCTGCCGGTGCCCGTTCATAAGTGCTCAGGATGCTCGTCATGCGGCCGCCGTACTTGCGGATCACGTCCGCCACCTCTTTGATCGATCCGGGCCGGTCTTCGAGCAGGAAGGCAAAGTGAATGCCCCGTTTGGCCAGGCCCGTGACAGAAAGGAGCACCCGGAATATGTCGGTTTGGGTGATCGTCCCCACCACCTTGCCCTCCTTGTCAACCACCGGCATTCCGGATATGCGATGGGTCATGAGGATCTCGGCCGCTTCCTCCACCGTGTAGTTGTAAGGCACCGTGACCGGATTTTTCGTCATGATCTCGCCAACCTTGATGTTGGCGATGATATAGAGGAGTTCGTGAGCCGCCAGGGTGGTCGCATCGGAGGCAGAGGCCCTTTTGAGGTCTCTGTCGGTGATGATACCGACCAGTTTTCCGCCCTTCAGAACCGGCAGATGCCGGATCTGCTTCTCTTTCAGGATTTTGGTCGCGTCCAGCATGGAATCGTTCACATCTACCGTGATGACTTTCGGGTTCATCCAATTCTCGACTAACATGGTCTGCCCTCCTTTCGGGCAGCGGTCTTCGACCGGCCCGCATCACGCGATTTCGATCCCAGTATCCGCGCCCCTCCACCCACGGCAAATCGCAGGGGAGAGCGGAGCTTTAATCCACATCCTCGACCGTCAGGTCTCTGGGCGCTTCGGGTGAAATGAAATTGAAGCTTGCCGCGGTTTTCGTCATGTCCGATTCGTTTCCCCCATCGTTAAAAGCGGTGATCCCGAGATCAACGTCGCCCGCAATCAGAGGAAAAGAAGGGATTTCATCCGGCAGAATGACCTCCGTGATCAGACCGAGGTCCGTGTGCTCCGAATCGTAGCTCACATCCCCGTCCTTTGACCAATAAAGCCTGTACCTCACCACCCCTGCGTCCGGAGAGGGCTCCCACCGAATTCTTTTCTTTCTGATCCTTCCCACTTCTGGAACCTCCTTTCATGCCTACGCAACGATCCTATTCTCCTTCCACATCCTCAATGACCATCCCTTTTGGCGACTCTGGGACAACAAAGTTGAAATGCCCGCTCACCTCCGTGATCGCAGACTCATTCCCTGCTGCGTTGAAAGCTGTGATCCCCAGTTGGACCTCGCCTTCAACCAACGGAAACGACGGAACCCCGTGAGGGAGGGTCACCTGGTTCACATTGCCGAGGTCAACATGATCGGAATCATAACCAACCCTCGCATCTCTTGACCAGTAGAGGCGATAGCCGATGACATCTTGGCTGCGTGACGGTTCCCACCGAATCCTTTTTTGCCTAATTCTCCCCAGGCCCCGGTTTTCTTTCATCAGGGCGCCGTCGGCTTCCGCGCTTTCCCCTTCGTAAAGGCTCAACTCCTTGCTTTTGACTCCGACCCCTCGAAAGGCGACGCCGAACTCCCCGTCGCCGATCCGGGCGATTTCTCCCTGGATTTGTCTTTGCGATTTGACCGTGGGGAAAGAAACGGCTACGGGTTGCCCGACGTGAAAGGACGACGCCTCCCTGCACCTGATCGAAGCACCGTTCATACTCACGTTCTGGGCATAGTCGGAAAAGATCCGGCCCCCTATCATGAAGTTGACCAGAATCAAGTATTCGGCCCTCGGAGCCCTTCTTTTCTCCTCTCCCCCAGGGGGAACGTGATGGTTTTGACCAAGCGCCGGCATCGTCTCCTCCATCGCTTTCCAGGTTCGAATCTTGGCGGTAGGAAGAACTGGCCGCCCGTAGAACTAGCACAATCAGCGGATGAGTCAACAGAAAAGTCGTGCAAGGAAAAACCCTCTGCGGCGCCCGATTCCAAGGGCATCTAATGATCTTAATTTTATATATTTTTCATATACTTATAATACAGTTCCCGGCTGCGCCACCCCGCAGGATATTCGTCCCAAATCGACAAGCCTTCAAGCCGTCCTGGAGTACCAGGAACGAATGCCCTTTTGTCCAAAAAACAGCCGGGTAATTACGAGTTCGGGTGACGCAGGCCTTGACCGAGCGGAACGGGAGAAGACCCCCATCGGTCACGACCCCATGGCGCCGCCCAAATCCACCGCCTAATTTCCGGAGTCTACGGGGGGCGCGGGTTTCGAGCAAAGCCTGATCACCAGAAAGGCGTCAGATGCGAGGCGCCCGAGGAGCGATGAGCGAGGCGTATTGAACCATACGCCGCAGCGAAGAGCGAGCGCA
>JAGUZM010000516.1 GCA_020060805.1 Deltaproteobacteria bacterium
CCTCCACCGAGGTATCATAAAAAGCTGTTTCTTTCATGAATGACTCGGAGCGCGCAGCCTCCGAGCCCGCTGCTTGTATCTGAGCGTTTTTGAGCAACCCGCGAGCAGGGTGTTTTTCAGCACCCTGTTAGAGGGTGCCGAGGAAGCACATGAAACATGACCAACCTGCGCGGCCCGTCATCAGGCTGCGGAGAGACCCAGAGGGATAAGAAATGAGGTACGCTGAAACAGGGTTCCAATTAGAAGTCGATTTGTCCAAGGGAAGCATTGACAAGGTCGAGACCGATCCGAGAGACACGGCACTGTTTCTCGGGGGGAACGGCGTGAACGGGAAACTGCTGTTTGACCGGTTTTCTCCGGGCGCAGACCCCTGGTCTCCCGACAACTTGCTCATCTTCGGTAACGGTCTCCTGAACGGCACATGCGTTCCCGGCGCAAACCGCGTGTCCGTCGATACGATTGCCCCGGTGAACGGACTGATGGGGCATTCCCTGATGGGCGGATTTTTCGGGCCGGAAATGAAAATGGCCGGTTATGACCGAATCGTCGTTCGTGGCGAGGCGCCCGACCTGGTCTACCTGGCGATACACAACGACAAGGTCGAGATCCGGGATGCCAGGCATCTCCGCGGAAGAGGGATGGTCGATACCCAGCGCCTGATCCAGGAGGAACTGAACGACAAAAGGGCCTGGGTGGCTGCCATCGGTCCGGCCGGGGAGAACAGGGTCATCATGGCTTCGATCGATTGCGGCAACTCGAGCGCCGCCCGGACCGTCGGGCCGGTCATGGGGGCCAAAAAGCTGAAGGCGATTGCCGTACGGGGAACAAAAGATATCAACCTCGCCCACCCCGCTGAGCTCTGGGAGATGTGCTCGCGTCTGAGGAAAGAGCTCGATGCGAACCCCAATGTCGGAGACTGGATGGCGACCGATGAGGATGACAGCTTCCATCACAACAATTTCGCCTGGGGCAACGCCCGGGTACGGCGAAAGACCTTCTGGAGCGATTCTCTTGAAGAGAGATGGCGGAACCTCAAGCACGACCACATGAACCGCTGGACAGGTTGCTGGAACTGCCCGAAGGCATGTCACAACCTCATTCAGTGGCCGAACCGTCGAAGATTCTCTTACAAGTGCTACGGAAAAGACACCTATCACATGGCCGCGTTCCAGGAGCTGGACTTCACCTATGAGATACTTCCTGTTGCAATGGACTTAGGGTTTGACTCCTACTCAACGCCCCAGGTGATCGCCTTTGCCCTGGAGCTCTTGGATGCCGGGATCCTGACGGAAAAGGATTTTCCCGGGATGCCAACCGACGTGAGGCAAAGGTTCTACTATCTCCTCCAGAAAATTGCATTCAGGGAGGGCATAGGGGATGTCCTGGCCCACGGCATTTCCGGAGCAGCCGCCATCATCGGTAAGGGCGCTGAGAAATTCGACCACAACACGGTCAAGAAATTCGAACAGTTACCCATCAAGCTGGGCAAGCTCAACCCGGCCTATTTCCTCATGATAGCCACGGGTGAGGACATGGCCATCACCCAGATTGAAGGGTCCTTCCCTCAGGACCCGATCACGGATCCGGAGCTGAAGGAAGAGTTCATCAAGAAGTGGATCGCGGTCCCGGACAAGAAGTTCCATGAGTGGTTCCGGCAGTGGGTCAAACGTGACCAGTTACCCGATGAGGCCATGGTGGAAATTGTCGATTGGAATGAGTGCATGCACTACCTGGATGATTCCTTGGGGCTTTGCGGGTTCGTGTCCTCATTCAGAGGCCAGTTCGGCGGCACCACCGGGTATCACGTATGGAATATGCCCCAGATCATCACCCACGCCTTGGGTGTTGAGTTTGACAAAGACAGGCTGTGGGAATGCTTCCAGAGGAACCGGAGCCTGATCAGGGCCCTGAATAACAGATTGGGGCTGAGGAGATAGATGGAGAGGCCGCCGGAAGATCACTGGGCGGTAAGGGATGAGGAGTACGAACAGCAGTTGCTGACCAGATATTATGACTTCAAAGGCTGGACCTTTGATGGCATTCCCACCAAGGAGACCCTGGAGAAATTGAGCTTGGGTTATGTGGCTGAAGACCTGATCAAGAGGGGCATTTTGACCGGGAATGACGTCACTGCCCTCAAAGATCCCAGGGCCAAGAAAGAGAATGAATAGGGGGGCACAGCCGTGGACAGGGACCGGAAAAGGACGAAAACCGTCAAAGAAATAAAGGTGGATACCAGAAAGTGTGTGGGCTGCAAGGCGTGCGAAATAGCATGCTCCGCCTTCCACGCCACGCCGAAATTCAGCTCGATCAATACCGCGCGTTCCCGGATCATGGTCGTGATGGATGAAACGCGAGATATATTCGTCCCCATAAGGGCGGGGGAGTATACGGAAGCCGAATGTAACGGGAGAAACCGCTACGTCATCGACGGCAAGGAATACGACGAGTGCACCTTCTGCCCGGCCTCGTGCCCGTCGAGGAGTGCCTTCAGGGAACCGGATTCAGGTCTCCCCCTGAAATGCGATATGAGTGAAAGTGTCCCGCCCCTGGAAAAGCCCATGTGCGTGGAGGCATGCACCTTTGGCGCCTTGACCTACGAAGAAAAGGATGAGGTGAGGACAGAAGATGAAGGAGAGAAGCGGGGTGACATCGAGCTCGCCTACGAAGTGCTGGTGAAGAAATACGGCAGGAAGAAAGTCATGGATGCTTTTGCGCGATTATCAAAGAGCTAGAACTTACAGGTCCATAAAGAGGAGCGAGGGAGACAGTGGAGACGGTAGCCCCTTACAAAGAGATCATCGATGTCATCAAGGCGAGCGGTGGAGAAGCCTTCAAACGGTGCTTTCAGTGCGGCCTTTGCG
>JAGUZM010000560.1 GCA_020060805.1 Deltaproteobacteria bacterium
CCATGCAGGTGTCTTCATCCATGACGATCATGCCGCCTGAGCCCATGATGGCGCCGACTTTAGCCAGTTCGTCAAAGTCGACTTTGATGTCCAAGTATTCCCCGGGGATACATCCTCCCGATGGGCCGCCCGTTTGCACGGCTTTGAACTTCTTGCCCCCGGAGACGCCGCCGCCCACCTTGTAGATGATGTCTCTCAGGGTTATGCCCATGGGGACTTCCACAAGGCCGGTATTGTTCACCTTGCCGACCAATGAAAATATCTTGGTCCCTTTGCTTCCCTCCGTACCTATCGAGGCGAGGAAATCCGCCCCGTTGTTGATGATCAAGGGAATGTTCGCCCATGTCTCCACGTTATTGATATTGGTCGGCTTGCCCCAGAGCCCTTTTACGGCCGGATAGGGCGGCCTCGCTCTTGGTTCTCCGGCCTTGCCCTCCAGGGACGCGAGGAGGGCCGTTTCCTCGCCGCAAACGAACGCGCCGGCACCCCGATGGACTTTGACGGTGAAATCAAAACCTGAGCCGAGGATGTTCTTTCCAAGAAAACCGTACGCCTCAGCCTTCTTGATACCGAGGGTGATATTTTCTACGGCCAAGGGGTATTCCTGCCGAACGTAGATATAACCCTCGTGGGAACCGATGGCGTAAGCTCCGATGGTCAGCCCTTCAAGGACCGAGAAGGGATTTCCCTCGAGCAGAGCCCTGTCCATGAAAGCCCCCGGGTCTCCCTCGTCGGCGTTGACGATGACATACTTCGGCTCATCAGGGCTGTTGCGGGCAAACTCCCACTTTCTTCCGGCAGGAAATCCAGCGCCTCCCCTGCCTCTCAGGTTGGATTTCTTGACCACCTCCACGACTTGTTCGGGGGTGTTCTGGAAAAGGGCTTTGACCAGAGCGGAGTAGCCGCCGACGGCAAGATAGTCGTCAAGGCTTTTGGGGTCGATCTTGATGTTGTTGCCGATAAGGTGGCGCATCTGGTGCTTGTAGAACGGTATCTCGGCTTCCCGGGTTGTTGTCTCGCCGGTGCCGGGATCGACGTAAAGCAGCCTGTCAATGACCTTCTTGGCAAGTATCGTCTGCGAAACGATCTCTTCCGCATCGCCCGGTTTCACCTGGAGATAACATATCTCCTCAGGATGAATCACGAGGACGGGGCCTCTCTCGCAGAAGCCGGGGCAGCCTGTTTCCTTAACATCCACGACACCCACTCTGGTTTCCAGTCCCTGTTTCTTGATCTCCTCTGTGAGGGCGGTGACGACTTTTGCTGCGCCCAGAGCGAGGCAACCCGTCCCGGTGCACACGGATATGCCGGGCTTATTCGGGTCCCTCTTCGATAGGATGCCCTTCCTGAATACTTCCAATTCGCTAGCTGAATTTATCCGCGCCATGATCTTTCCTTATTCGTAGTTTTTCAACACGTCTTCCGACTCGGCCGGCGCCATCTTGCCATGGTAGTCGCCGTCGATGACCATGACCGGCCCCAATGCGCAGCAGCCCACGCAGTTCACGGTCTCCAGGGTGAACCTCAAAGCCTCGTCCGTTTCGCCGGGTTTGATTCCAATCAGGTCCTGAACCGCGTTGAGGAGACGCGGCGCACCGCGAACATGACAGGCCGTGCCCGTGCACACGTGAATTTCATGACGCCCTTTGGGAATGACGCTGAAGGCTTTGTAGAAGGTGATGATGTGCTGTATGCGGTTTAGGGGTACGTTCAATCTCTCGCTGACCCGCCTCAAGGCTTCCTTGGGAAGCCATCGGTTTTCGCTCTGAATTTCCAGCAAAACCTGTATCAATGAACTGGGATCGCTCGGATGCTTGTCTATAATCTGATCGATTCTGTCGTTGTCCATGTCCGCTTTCCTATCCTTGACCTTCCCTTGTCTTAGGGTTCCCTCACAGAGGGACGAAGCGCTTCCGGCTTTCGTCGAAATGGACCAATCCTTGCCTTGCCGAACTGTTGAGGTGGAGGGATACCTCAGACGGGCTTAAGCCTAAGGTCTCTGAAATTTCTCCGCCCGAGAGGGGTCTCTCCCGCAGGAGCGCGATGATCTGGCGCATTTGGAGTTTATCCGCGATCAGCTCCTTGAATAACCTCGCGACTTCTTCGCTCGCGAAGAATTCATGGTAGGCCTGTTCC
Source organism: Deltaproteobacteria bacterium (assembly GCA_020060805.1). GTDB lineage: Bacteria > Desulfobacterota > DSM-4660 > Desulfatiglandales > HGW-15 > JAHECH01. The sequence continues at coordinate 2,137 of JAGUZM010000560.1, forward strand.
GATTTGACGGGAACCCGCAGCCTCTCCCTTTCCACCAGCTTGATGTAGGGCACCAAATCCCGGGCCGCTTCCAGCTTGAAGTGCAACCCCTTTCGGTCGATTCCTTCGCCTTTACCGAGAGGTCCCAGCTCCTTCAGCTTCTTCGAAAAGTCGTTCATGGCCTCGGCGAAACGCATTCCTTCGGAGGCGGACACCCATTCCAGCCTGAGCCTTTCAGGGTTCAACCCAACCAGATCCAGCAATTTCTTGCAGATGTAGGTGGTGCTTAAGGCAAGGTAATTGCCTTCCGTAATATAGTGGCATTCGCCCGGCCAGCAGCCGCCGATGAGCACCCCGTCCGCTCCATTGAGGAAAGCTCGGAGGATAAAAGCCAGGTCAACCCTGCCGGTGCACATCAGGCGGACAAGCTTAATCTCGGTCGTGTATTGTTGTCTGGAAACTCCAGCCAGGTCAGCAGCCGAGTACCCTCACCAGTTGCACAAAAAACCCAGGATCCTTGGCTTATGCTTAGCTTCTGCGCCCATTCTATCTCTCTCCTTGACTGGCAACCTTAAGTTGGTCTGCGAGTGGAATCTCCGCCTCATCCGGCTCAAAGGACGGAAGCGCCGCGTCGATCTGGCAAAAGACTTCTTCATCGGTAAAGTGCTTCAGCGTGATCGCCCCTGTCGGGCACCTCGAGTTGCAGAGACCGTCTCCTTTACAGAGGATCGGATTAACCCGGGCCTTTTTCCCTTTTGCCGTGTCCACGAACTCTATAGCGCCGTAATTACAGACGGAAATGCATGCCCCGCAGGATACACAATCCCTCTCCTCCACTTCGCAAACAGCCCCGGACGCTACGACCGAATCCCTTGTGAGAATCGTTGCAGCCCTGCCGGCAGCTCCGAAAGCCTGGCTGATCGTTTCCGTTATGTGCTTGGGATAATGGGCTGTACCGCACAGGAAAACCCCGTCAGCCGCAAAGTCCACAGGCCGCAGTTTGACGTGGGCTTCCTGGAAGAAACCGTCCGGGTTCAAAGCGACCTTGTATAGCTTAGCGATTTCATGGCTTGTCGCTGAGGGGATGACGGCTGCGGCCAGAGCCACCAGGTCAGCATCCAGGGCAAGCCGCTTGCCCAGAATAGGGTCGGTTGCAGTTACCCTTAAAACAGGCTTTCCTTCCCCTTCGACAGCTTCTACCACGGGTTTATCATCCGGCTCATAGGGGACGAAGGTTACATCTTTTTCCGCCGCTTGCCGGTAGTAATCTTCCTTAAACCCGTACGTTCTCATATCCCGGTACATGATGGTGATATCCATCCCGGGTTTTTTCTCTTTCAGTTTCAGGGCGTTTTTTATGGCCTGGCTGCAACAGACCCGGCTGCAGTAGTTTCTGTCTTCCTGCCTGCAGCCCACGCACTGGATCATCACAACGCTTCCGGAGTTGATCACCCTTTCTTCCCCCTTGGCGATTCGCTCCTCCAACTCCAGAAGGGTCAATACCCTGTCGTCTTTCCCGTAAAGATATTCGGTGGGTTTATATTCATCAGCGCCTGTGGCGATGATCGTTATTCCATGGTGTATTTCCTTGACCAGTCCTCCGGACTCCACTTTGGTCATGAAATTTCCCACGTAGCCGGAAGCTTCGGTGATGACGGCATCCGTCAAAACATGGATCGAAGGGTTCCGGTAAACCTTGCGTATAACGTCCTGCAGTAAGGCTTGAACATTTAGCCCCTCCAGGGTGTAATGGATTCTTCGCGCCATTCCCCCCAGGGCGGTTTCCTTTTCCACCAGGTAGACCTCAAAACCCTGCTCGGCCAGGCTGAGGGCGCTCGTCATCCCGGCCAGGCCGCCTCCGACCACCAGCCCCCTCTTGTCGACGGGCAGCTTGAATTCCCGTAAAGGTTCCAGAAGAGCGGTCCGGGCGACCGACATCCGGACGATCTCTTTTGCTTTCTGGGTGGCATCCTCCTTTTCTTTGGAGTGGACCCAGGAGCAATGCTCCCTGATATTGGCCATTTCAAAGAAATAAGGGTTGATCCCTCCTTCGCGGCAGGTGTCCCTGAACAGGGGCTCATGGGTCCTGGGGGTGCAGGCGGCTACAACCACACGGTTGAGCCTTTTTTCCCGGATCGTGTCCGCGATTTGCCGGGCATTATCCGTAGAACACGCGAAGATGCTTTCCTGAGCGTAGACAACGTTGTCCAAGGTGGAGGCATACTGAACGACGGACGGCACATTCACCACCCTTCCGATGTTGGCGCCGCAATGGCACACAAAAACCCCCACCCTGGGTTCCTGGCCTGAGACATCCTTTTCCTCCGGGTATTCCCTCTCCCTGGACAGGAGCCCTCGCCGGTAGGCAAGGAACTCGCTGCAACGGGCATCAGCTCCGCTGGCGGCCATCACCGACTCGGGGATATCCACAGGCCCCTGGAAGGCGCCGCTCACAAAGATCCCCGGCCGGGAGGTCTCAACAGGGTTGAGGGGGTTGGTTTTGCAGAATCCGTAGGGATTGAGTTCGATGCCGTACTTGGAAGCCAATTCCTTCACTCCCGCAGGAGGGTTCAGCCCCACGGATAATACCACCAGGTCGAATTCCTCTTCCCTGACCCCGTTCTCGGCAGTAGCGTACCTGATGGTGAGGTTCTTGGTTCCCGGGATCTCTTTTCCTATGGACACGTAGCTTCTGATGAAACGCACCCCGGGGAGGTTCTCCGCCCTTTGATAGAATCGCTCGAAATCTTTGCCGAATGAACGAATATCGTTATGGAATACGGTGGCCTCGATGTCGGCGTCATGGTCTTTTGCGAGAATCACCTGCTTTTGGGTGTAGGTGCAGCACACGGCCGAACAATAGGGGTTATCGCCCGGCGTCACCCGCCTGGAACCGACGCACTGGATCCAGGCTATTCTGTGGGGATGCTTGCCGTCGGAAGGTCGCCTTATCTCCCCCTCATAAGGTCCGGTGGCGCACAGGAGCCGCTCGAAGTCAAGGCTCGTTATAACGTTCTCAAACTTGCCGTAGCCATAATCGGCCTTCAGCCTGGGGTCGAATATTTCATAGCCCGGGGCCAGGATGATCGCCCCTACATCGATTTCTATTCTCTCAGCCTCTTGATGGAGATCTATGGCTTTGTGCTTGCAGACTCCCCGGCAAATGGTGCATTTTTCGCCTTGAAGGTAGAGGCAGGTATCAGAGTCTATGTAAGTGACCAGGGGAACGGCCTGGGAGAAGTAGATGTGGACGGCTTTGTTCAAGGATAGGTCCTGATTATACGGATCAGGGACCTTGACAGGGCAGAACTCCACACAGGTGGTGCAGCCCGTGCATTTGTCCTCCTTGATGTATCGAGGCTTTCTGGTCAGGGTGACCTTGAAGTTGCCCGCTTCCCCCTCCACCCTTTCAACCTCAGTGTAAGTCAGGATGTCGATGTTGGGGTGTCTGCTGCATTCGATAAATTTGGGGGATTCGATGCACATGGAGCAGTCATTGGTGGGGAAGGTCTTGTCGAGCTGGGCCATGTGGCCGCCTATGGCCGGCGCTTTCTCCACCAGGTAAACCTTGAAGCCCGTGTCGGCAAGGTCGAGGGCGGCCTGAATGCCGCTGATTCCTCCGCCAACCACCAGGACATCCCCAAAACGGCTTTCCCCGGGACTGTGACTGGACTGCCCTTCAACCGGTTCCTGTTCCACTTCTTCCTTCCTTGCGTTCATATGGCTTCTGCGATAATCTCCGTGATGTCTTTGACCTCTACCTTTTCGGTCACATCCAGGGTTAACCTGCTGTCCTCAAACATGGTCACGCAGTACGGGCAGGATGTCACCAGC
>JAGUZM010000330.1 GCA_020060805.1 Deltaproteobacteria bacterium
CAATGTTCAGCACCCGGGCAACGCCGTATTGCAGGCCGAAGCCGACGGCGATCAGGGCATAGATGCCCCCCATGAGCAACCCGCCGATGGCAATGTCCAGGAATTGAATGATCATGGTGGTTTTCGGCGTAAAGGCTCAAACGGCGTGCGAGCCGTGAGCGGATTCAAGGTTTCATGTGCGCGATAGGGGCCTCAGCACCTCTGCGCCGCTGCATCCGGATAGGCCGCCTGGAGATCTCTCCTGGCGGCCTATTTGATTCGAGTCCCGGTCGTTGAGGATGACTACTTCTTCGCAGGAGGAGGCGGGGGCTGCCATGGGGGCTTCGGGTACATCGGTTTAGCCGTCCGCTTTTTTCCCACGTCGATGATTTCCCACACCCCGTTCTGCCACTGACCCACCTCACCGGGATGGTTGAGAAAGATGTTCTTGGTGAAGCTGAAGGGCCCCAGGGCGGTCTGGTATGTTTTTGTGGCCATGACGTCCCTGATCTTGGTCTGGTCCAGGGTCCCTGCCTCTTCGATCGCCTGCTGGAAAAACTGGAGTGAAGAATAGTAGAAGAGGGTGCCCCAACCCTCAGGTTCGATTCCCCATCTCTTGACATAGGTGTCGAAAAATTCCCTGGCTCCGGGAGAAGACTTAACGCTCCACGCGCCGGCGCCCATCACACCATCGATTCCCTTTGCAGTAAAGGCGTCACGATACCCTGACAGGCAAGGCCCGACGGTCATGTAGAAGGCCTTGGGGCTGAAGCCGACCTCCATGGCCTGCCCGGTGGCGGGAAAGGCGTTTTGGGGGTACAGAAAACCCGCGAAGGCGTCGACGTTGGCCGCCTTGGCCTCCTTCAACAACGGCGTGAAATCCTGCATATCCAGGGGAAAACTCTTCGCGGCGACGATGTTGATGTTCTTCTGCTTGAATTCCTTCTGCGCCACCTCGTTGTACTCCAAGCCGTGGAGGTCCTGGATGTAAGCGATGTACACGCTCTTGACGCCGACCTCCGCTAAGACATCGCCAAGGGCGGGTATCTGATGGTCCGAAAAATTCAATACCTGGAAAAAGTAAGGGAGTTGGCTGATGATTCCCTTCAGTTTTAACGCTCCCCCCGAACCTCCGAGGAGCACCATCTTGTACTTGTTGGCAATCGGGGCTGCCGCGAAGATAAAGGCCGTGTCCCAGGGGCAGAATATCAGGTCGACCTTATCCTCTACGATGGTCTTCTCGAGCAGCTTGGTCATGGTGCCAATATCGCTCTTGTCGTCGTACATGGTGACGTCGAGGGGCACCCTTTTCCCATATTCCTTGATGTACAACCCGCCCTTGGCGTTGACTTCTTCGACCCACATCTTGTACACGTTTCCGCTTGTGACCATCACGCCGGGGGCGTTCACACCTGAGAGAGAGGTTACCCAGCCTACACGGATTTTGTCTTTCGCCGCCGCCGAAGCGGCATCGACGGAGAAACCCACAGCAACCGCAAACACGATCAACCCGATCAATACTTTGTTCTTCATTTTAACCCCCTTTCTGAAAGGATTCTGTGCCCTGTTCGCAATGGATTCGACATCACCTCTCACCACCCTGTGAGGGTCCTTTGGCTGGATGAAGCTTCATCCCGTTTCGCTTTCGTATCCCACCTCCTCTCTCCATGAAAGCATTGATCGTAGACAATGCATGTCAGCCCTGCAAACCCTTCTGGGCCCTACATCCGCAGAACCGGTTTGATCACCCGGCCGTGCTCCATGTCTTCCACCGCCCGGTTGATGTCGTCGAAGGGGTAGAACGTGATCAACCGGTCGAAGGGGAATCGCCCCCGGCTGTAGAGATCAAGGAGCCTGGGAATGAACAGGTCCGAAACCGAGTCACCCGCGAGGATCCCCCGGACCGTCCGGCCGTTCATGATCAGGTCCATGTCCAGGTTCACCTCCGTGCCCGGCGGCACTGCGCCGAGAAGTCCGCAAAGCCCGCCCCGTGGCAGGACGTCCACCGCCTGCCGGAACACCTTGGGATTGCCGACGCACTCCAGGCTGTATTCAGCCCCTCCGCCGGTGATTTCCCTCACCCCTTGGACCGGATCCCCTTCACTCGCGTTGACGGTGTGGGTGGCGCCGAACTCCTTCGCCCTCTCGAGGCGCTCTCCGATGACATCCACGGCGATGATCGTGGTGCATCCGCAAACGGCCGATGCCAGGACAGCACTCATCCCCACCGGGCCCACGCCGAATACGGCGATGGACGCCCCGGGACTGGGATGAAGGGTGTTCATCACAGCGCCAGCTCCGGTCCTCACGCCGCACCCCAGGGGGCCGAGGATTTCCAGGGGAATGTCTTTTCTCACCTTGACGACGTTTCTTTCGTTGGCCAGGGCGAAACTGGCGAAAGAGGACTGGCAAAAAAAGGACCCGTGGATGACCTGATCGCCTTTTCGCAGGGTCGGGGTCCCGTCCGGCCGGGCGCCGTTGAAATTGTAGAGGAAAAGATTGTGGCAGTAGGGGTCGTTCCCCGACTTGCACGACGGGCAGGTCCCGCAGGAATTCCAGCTCAGGGCCACGTGATCGCCGGGTTTGACCTTGGCCACCCGGGCCCCGACCTTTTCCACCACGCCGGCCCCCTCGTGCCCGAAGACAGCGGGGAAGGCGCGGGCAGGGGGGATGGGCAAATACTGCTCCCGGCCGGCCAGATCCGTGTGGCATATGCCGGATGCCACGACGCGAACCAGCACTTCATCGTCCCTGGGATCGCCGACGTCGATCTGGTCAAGGGTGAATTTCCCCGATCTTTCGAAAACGACCGCCGCTTTCGTCTTCATGCTTTCCTCCTGAGATGGGACCGCATGGAGTCGCGGTTTGTCCGATCAGGATTTCAGGGCGTCGGCGACATACTCGATGCCGAGCTCTTTGAGTTTTTTCCGCGTCGGGATGCCACTCTTGATATCCCAGCCTCGTTCAGCGTAGTATTCATCCAGCATCTGCTTGAGTTCGTCCTTGCTGATGAACTGACCCTTGGAGGCCCCTTCCTTCAGGGGTTCTGTCAGCAGTCTGTCGGGCAACGTATCGTCATTCCGGCCAAACCCTTCGCGCACGTTGAAGGCCCTGGCAAGGTTATTGATCCTTTCGCCCACGGCCTGGACTTCTTCCGCGCTCAGCTTCAAGCCTGTCACCGCCTCCATCAGGCTGGCCGTATTCTGAGTGGCGATGGCAGGGACGGCCATGTCCAAAAGAAAGGCGCACATCGTGGGGGCGTCGCAGGTTGCGGAGCGAACATCCTGGTTCCACTTGGTCAGCTTGCCTTTTCCCTGAGCGGAGAACCTGTCCACTTCATAAGGGATGGGAATGCCGAAAACCTCCTGGAAGGCGTACCCCCGGTTGTGATCGGCGCCGGTGTAAGACGTTGCGAAGTTGAGCCCGTGAGCTTTGGCGCCCCGCACATCGTAGGCCGGAAGCCCCAGCCCCTTGACGTGCATGGCGTACTTCTCGGAGCCCTTGCCGATTTTTTCCGCCGCCGCCCTGGTGCCGTCAGCAAGGAGGTCACCGATTCCTTCACGGTAGGCCATCAGCCTGAGGAGCGTCATCATCGCTTCGTCGTTGCCGAAGTTGAGCTTGAGCCTCCCGGTGTCTTTGGGACTGAGGATTCCCTTTTCATACAATTCCATCGCGAAACCGATGGCCACGCCCGCGGAGATCGTATCCAACCCCAGCTCGTCCGCCAACCGGTCGGCGGCGATGACGGCATCGATATTTTCGACGCCCGTTTCCCCGCCGAAGGAGAAAAAGGTCTCGTACTCGGGGCCTTCGGTCAGCGTCCCCGCGTAGGGCCCTGCCTTGGCCATTTTCAGCTGGCTGCAAGCGACCGGGCACCCGTAACAGTGTTCGCTCCCCACATTGCGCGTCAGCTGAGCTTCGACTCCGAGTTTATCCGCAGGGGCATACTCGCCCGTGGCGGAGAAGTTCTTGGTCGGAAAGATGCCAATGGCACAGGCATGATCCACCACCATGGGGGTTCCGAGCTTCGAAAACTGGGGGTAGAGAACAGGGCTTTCCTTCATCGCTTTCGCGAAGGCATCCCTTGCGCTTTTGTATTTTTCTTTGTCCGCTATCGCCACTTCCCCGCTGCCCCTGACGGCTACGGCCTTGAGATTCTTGGAACCCATGACCGCGCCCAGTCCTTTGCGGCCTGCGGCCCTCAGCTCATTGATGATGCAGGCTATTTTGCACAGATTCTCGCCGGCAGGGCCGATGCAGGCAACCCTGACGTTCTGATCGTTCAATTCGTTCTTGATGATCTGCTGGCAGTCCGTGGTTTTCATTCCCCACACTTTCTTGGCACTCCGGAATTGGGCTTTACCGTCCTTTACCCATAGATAAGTGGGCTTTTCCGCCTTGCCCTCGATAATGATGGCGTCGAACCCGGCGTATTTCAGTTCCACCGGGAAATACCCGCCCGTCAGAGCGACGCCGACCGCATTCGTGAGGGGTGATTTTGCGGTGACAGCCATGCGGCTGGCACAGGGGATCGTGGTCCCGGAAAAGGGGCCGGAAGCAAAGATCAGCTTGTTGTCAGGGCCCAGAGGGTCTGTGCGGGCCTTGACTTCATCGAAAAGGTACTTGATCCCGAACCCGGCTCCGCCGATGTACCCCTTGGCGATCTCCTGGGGCAGGGCCTCTTCTTTTGAAGTCTGATCCGTGAGATTTACCCGCAAAACCTTGCCTGTATATCCTCCTTTGTACATGGTTCACCTCCATCTTTAGGGTTATTCCGCTGGCTTACTAAATGGGATCCTAGCAGCTAGGACCTTAGTCAACAACCTGCGCATTCCGCGGGCCAGGCGAAAATTCGAAACCCGAAGCGTGAAATCCGAAACAATATCGAATGGTCCAAATTCCAATGATCGAAACCGCAGGGCCCCCGGTTTCCGTTTTGCACATGGGAGGAGGATCAGCCTCCAGAGACGGGCGGTAATATCAAGATCTCGTCTCCATCCTGAAGGACGGTCTCCATCCGGTCGAGAAAAGCGATGTCCCTGCCGTTCACCATCAGCCGAATGTAGGGCCGGAGCTTCGTGGTGCCTGGTTCGAATATTTGAGAAGCCAATTCATCGCCCCACCTGTTCACAAGGGTCGTGACGAGATGTTCCAGGGTACTTCTCTCCGGAAGAGAGAGCCGGATTTCTCCGCTCCCCACAATCTTTTTCAGTGTCAGGATCGTGCGGACTTTGACGTTGATCATGATCTGCGTTTTCTTGATGTGAGCGGACTCTTGCTGCTACGAAAGCGTCCTCACGGCTCCGGCCATGGAACGGCTACGATGAAAGCCTGTTTTTCTTAATGAGTTGTTTGACCTTATCCAGGAGCTCTGTTTTTGCTTTGCGTGAAAAGCCGCCGAGGAGTTTTTCGATGGACCGGTCCTTTTCCTCCCTGATCTGCTTCAGGGTTTTTCTTCCTTTGGGTGTGATTTGAAGCAAGGTGACGCGCTCGTCGCGGGGATCTGACGTCCGGATCAAGAACCCGTCTCTTTCCAGCCGTTTGGCAATTCCCGTCATGTTGGCCCCGGGAACGAGCATAATCCTGCTGATGTCGGAAATTTTGTTCCTGCCGTCATCCGAGGCGTCCAGGACTCGCAACACATTGTACTGCGGGAAGGAGAGGCCGAATCTCCTGAAAATAGCGGTATGGGTCCTTTTGAAGTTTTCTGCGGCCCTGACGATGGCCATCAACACTTTTTCGTTTGTGCTCAGGTCGCTGACATACCTTTTCATGTGATTTGGTTTCATGGTGTTTCAAAACCCGAATCGCAGTGAAGCCCTGGAATCAGGCGTATCCCGGGACCGTGTTACAGACCCTCGTGTGAATTCGTCAGGCGATGTGTGGTTCGGATCATGGTTAGCACATTTCTCTACCGTGGTGCAAGGATAAAAGCTAAAAACATTGACTATGAAGAAATTGACAAAAAGGCGAATCTGCTCTAAGAAATGGACTCCGGTTCTTTTCACTTCACACCCCGGTGTAAGTTCCCGAAATTCTCTCACGGCAGGTGTGCCGGTCAGGCCCTGCCTTTTTCTGTCCGCGAGGAGAAAAACATGCCCGATAAACCCATCCTGAAGGAGCTTAGCCGTTACCGGAGAGGGACCTTTGCGGATGTCATTCACAGGAACGCCCTTCTCTACGCCGATGAGGAGGCGTTTGTATCAGGCCAACGGAGAATAACCTTTTCCCAGTTCAACAGGAGGGTGAACCACCTGATCCGATTTCTCCACTCATCCGGTGTTCGCAAAGGAGAAGTGATCGGCATCCTTTCGTGGAACTGCCTGGAATACACGGACTTCTACGGGGCTGCGATGAAAGGGGGATTCATCGCGTCACCTTTTAACCCGAGGCTGCACCCGGAGGAGCTCGAATATCTCATCCAATACTCGGAAGCCGACACCCTTTTCGTCGGCCCTGAACTTCTGGAAACCGTTGAACTGTTAAGACCCCGCCTCTCCAGGGTGAAGACCTGCGTCTCCATGGAAGGCTCTGCGCCAGGCATGGTCCCCTACCACGAGATACTCGGGGGGCAGGAACCGGACGAGCCGGATGTCGAGGTGGAAAAGGACGACCCCGTGATCATTCTCTACACCAGCGGGACCACAGGGCTCCCCCGGGGCGCACTCTACACGCACGCTCAGAAACTGGACAACACCAAGATCAAGGCACTGGAAATGGGGACAAAGGCAGGAGACAGGCATCTCATGGTTTTGCCTTTTTTTCATATCGGCGGGGACAGCCACGTGTGGCCCTTTTTCCTCGTGGGAGGGTGCAATGTGATCCTCCCGAACCGCTCTTTCGATCCTGTGGCGGTCCTTCAGGCGATTCAGGAAGAAAAAGTGACGGACATGCAGATTGTCCCCACCCAGCTCACAGCGCTTCTCTCCCATCAGGACCTCGAAAAGTATGAGCTGAACAGCCTGAACAGGATCTACTATGCCGCGTCCCCCATGCCGGTGGAGCTCTTGCGACGGGGGCTCCAGGTCTTCGGCCCGATATTTGCCCAGGGCTACGGCCAAACAGAGTCAGGGCCTCAGATCGCCACCCTTCCGAAGGAGGCCCACCAGGTGCTGGACAAACCGGCTGAAGAGCAGAAGGTATTGGCTTCCTGCGGGCAACCGAGTCTCGGCGTTCACGTCAGGGTGGTGGACAACGACAGCCGGGATGTCGGCCCTGGCACGGTGGGGGAGATCATCGCGCAGAGCGATTCGATCATGACGGGGTACTGGAAAAAGCCGAAGGAGACCTCTGAAACGATCGTGGACGGATGGCTCCACACCGGCGACCTGGCTTACTACGATGAACAGGGGTTTATTTACATCGTTGACAGGAAAAAAGACATGATCGTGAGCGGCGGCGAGAACGTGTACTCCAGGGAGGTGGAAGACGTCCTCTACAAGCATCCCGACGTCGCTGAAGCGGCGGTCATCGGGGTCCCTGACCCCAGGTGGGTGGAG
>JAGUZM010000448.1 GCA_020060805.1 Deltaproteobacteria bacterium
CGATATCATTCTGTCCAGATTGGACTGAAACATTATACTATGCAAAAACCATTCTGACATGCCTTAGGAGGAGGCGTTAATAGGTTTTAAGCGGCAGCATCCAATGGCTAGAAGTCGTGGCTGATCCGAAGCATTGAACTGTTTTGGGAGGAGAGAGGTCGAACATGGCAGGGCGGCCCGAGAAAGCTAAGAATGGATCGATAGTGGAACACCCGCCTACTGGATTTCCCCTTTTTTTTGATAAACGCAAGCCTCGGCTAGTGACTGCGGACCCATGGGCTTTTCTCTCCCATTTGGCGGTTGAGAGACTTGCAGGCGAACGCAGAAAGGAGGCGCTTGCCTTCATTGAGCAAGCCTTTGATTTTCATGAGGCAGGTCAGAACCCGCAACTTGGGAGCAAGCCTCTACTCTATTACTATTCCTTTCTTAACTTGACCAAAGCAGCCCTCCTTATCCGAAAGGTGCCAATCCCACTTACGACAAAGCACGGAATCAGTGATCCTCGAGCTAACATGCGAACTAGGCTGCGTTTCGAGGGACAGAAGATCAAGTTCCCCGGCATCGCGCAGGATCGCTCTGCAATCTTTCCGGAGTTCCTAGATCTTCTCGGGACTTCGGCCGGGACCGGCAGAACAATGCGTGTCATCGATATCCTGAGACTCCTGCCAAGCATCCACCGCACCTATGTGGCGGTCACAAGAACGAAAGCTATCTTCATGCCCGTGAAAGCCTTTGAGGTTCGTCATTCCCGAGATGAAGTATGGGTTCGCCTACTTGTGGATCGACGCGACAACGACGTAAGAAAGGTCTTGTCAAAACTCCGGAATAGGCAAGAATTCAAGCGCACCTTTCATCAGGTCGAATCGCAAGCGGACGATGAGTTGTGGTTTGAGACAGATTCAGTCCCTGGTCACCGTCGCGGTCTAGACATCGGTATCAAACGCCAAGCCGATGCTTTGCGTCGACTCGGCCCAGCGTGCATTCTAACGTCACGTGGCTACCGTTTCTATCTCCCCGAAGTTACACTGTCACGTAGGTTGCCATGCTTGGCTGCATCTTATGCAAGCATGTTCTATTTGGGGTCAATCACCCGATATAAACCTCACTATTTCGACAAGCTTCTTGGCGGCAAGTACCGTTGGATTGTCGAGGAGGTAATGGCCACCGAGCCGATGCAATTTCTCTACAAGCTCGCAAGCCAGCTGGCAGGGGTCGATGTAGTTAGGCCATACGCATTGGCTTAGTCCCACAGTAACCGCGCCTCGGAGCGATCCGGTAAACCCGCCGCTCAACGCTATGGATAGACAAAAAGGGTATTCGAACGTGTCACATAATAATGGGAGAATTCCAGGTCCAACCATAATAGCGATTATCATAGCCGTTTTTATTGGGATATCAGGTATTCCAAAAGAACAGTGGATGGAGGCGCGGAGGGCGGGTCGGACCTAGGCAACCACCTGCAAAGGTGAAGCAAAGGTATGAAAACCAGCCTTTTTGAAGGAGTAGAGCGCTATTTTTGCCTGGCAAATGGGCCTTCTAAGAAGAAGCTTTCCTGGAAGTTGAGTGAATCTGCAGAGAGTTACAAACTGCCGAATGGCATTTTTGAGGCAAGAAAAATCTGCTTAACTATTCAAAACACGTTTGCTTGGGATAAGATGACGTCGATGTGAAGAAGATAGCATAGTCCGAAAGTGGTCACCTGTCTTTCTATTCTATCGGCGCAGGAGGGAGATTTCAGCGATGCAAGCAAAGAGATTCATCTTGGCCTGGGTAATCATGTTTGGGTTCTGCCTGGGAATAGAAAATGGGTCTTCCTATGGAGCGGAGATTTTGAAGGTGGGACACCTCGTTCCTCCAGAGTCTTCAATCGGGAAAGGAGTGGAGCATTTCGCGAGACTGGTGGAAACCAAGAGCGGCGGCAAATGGATCGCAAAGGTGTATCCCAAGGGTCAGCTTGGCGGAGCCGCGCAACTGCTGGATCAAGTGGTACAAGGGACACTGGATCTCGCCGTGGTCCCGAACCCGCTTCTCGCCTCTAGGGTTGAAAAGGTGGCGGTATTGGAACTCCCATTCCTCTTCTTTTCCTACGAGGAGGCAGATGAATTTCTAGAAGGCAAAGTGGGAAGAGGCATCTTGCGTGTTTTATCCAACATAGGGGTGTCTGGATTGTGCTATTTCGAAGAGGGCTTTATGGGCATTGCGAGCAGGGCAAGAGCTGTACGGAGAGTGGAGGATTATCGTGGCTTGAAAATCCGAATCGCTTCACCTCAATTTGTGTCAGAGTCCATTAAACTCTTGGGCGCCAGCCCAATCCGGATCCCTATCGCCGAAGTGACTTCCACTCTCCGAATGGGGGCTGCTGATGCGACGCTGACCACAGTAACAACATTCAGTCTATTCAAATTCAATGAGATCCTGCCGTATCTTTCATTGACAAACCAATTCTATGTGTCCCAGATCATGATTGTTAACAGCAGGCGTTTTGAGCAAATAGGGCTGGAAGTGGGGCGGATCCTATCTCAAGCGGCAACGGAAGCATCCACATCCCAGAGGGAAAGCTCACGGGCTTACGAACAGAATACCCTGAGGAATATGGAAGAAACTGGAGTCAAGGTTGTCAAGGATCCCGACAGGGCCTCTATGAGGGAGGCGGTAAGCCGGATCTATGAAGAGCTTAGGAGTCGTTTTGACTGCAGTGAGTGCAAGAAATTTCCATGGTGCTGCGTATGGTAAAGAAAAGCAGATCAGTTGCTGGCGCATTAATCATCACGAGCTTGCTCTTGTCATCGGGTCTTGCATCGATATCTTTTTCGGCTGAGAAGCCCAAAGGGGCTGCGCCCGATTGCGCTATAGGCAAGGGTTCGGCTGGGACAATATCAGAATTCTGCAAAGACTCATGCGAGACCGTCATTGATGCATCGAAACTTCTCATCTCTCTTTGCACCGGCATATTCGTATTCATTCCCACATTTCTCGGCGTGACCAAAAGGGGATTCATAAGACTGAAGTGGCTTCTGATTTCCGGCTTCATTGTCCTTTCCATTTCAGTGTTTGCCGGAGTCAACTTGATCTATTTTCTCGCAGGGAGCCAGCGGTGGGGGACTTATGACATCCTTGAAAACCATATTGGTCTGGGAGCGCTTCTGCAATTGATCAGCTTCGCTGTGGGTGCCGTCACTGTTGGTCTTTTCCTTTTGGTGAACGCTTTGTGGCCTAAAATGGTACAGGAGAATAGATTCAGCGAAGCACAGCTCAGAGCCCTTTTAACACAGGCGCAGGTGTACAAGATCAAGGGGGAATATGACAAGGCATTGGCATTAGCAGATATTGTTTCCAAGAGCATTTAAGATTGCTGGGCCGGTGTTTAGGTGGGTCGCCACGCCAATTAACTGATATAAGATCGAACCGTGCCGAAGAGCGGAAGGGGGAAAGCGCGTCGGGCCGAAGCAGACGGCAAAGGGGTATGGGAGGAGGCAGGGGCGAAGGCTTTTTGCTCGGATCAGGCGGGTTTATTCCTAGTATGATGAAAGCACTATTAAGAGAGCCAGGCACCAAGCGTTTTGTTCTCCTTGCGATTGCTTTCGCCTTGTTGACTGTCCCGCTTGGCAGAGTCCACCCGGTATTTGCTTTGCTTTCAGTCGTACCGGCAAGCTTGATCGCTTATTTGCTATGTGACGTCATCAGTCGAATAGTCTTCGGAAAAGAATTCATATTTGTGTCGAAGTTCGGTTTGAACCGTCCGGAAGAAAAGGCGGCGATAAAACGAAGCGATTATGTCCTGACTCTGGTGTGCGCGATGCTCGTGATTATCGGTCTGTTTCTGGTAGGGGAGGGGTGCGATCGTTTTCATGGGACGGACGTTTGGAAGTGGGATTTGCCCTGGTTTAAATGATTGGGGTAGGGATTGTCGGGCTTCAGGTTGGAGCAAGGGCACGCTTTATGCGGTATAGAAAGGGTGTGAAAGCCTGGCTCTTACAGTTTAAGACAGTATGCTTTACCGTGAAATTCTGGTAGACATGGGAAACCAGGTGGACGAGCCGATATGGCTTCATGGCGCACGCTGAAGCTCCTTTGCTTTGATTTCCCGTGGTCATTATGTTATAGATAAATGACGAGATTCAGAACGCTTAGAGGGAGACTCGAACATGCCCGGACACGCCTTGAGCAGAGAAAGCACCAACCACCCCTTTATTGTCAAGAATAAGGACATATGCGGGGGCAGCCCCATCATTGAGGGGACAAGGACCCGTGTTATCGACATAGCGATAGAATATGAAATTCTTGGCCACTCACCTGATGAGATCATCAGTTCACACCCCCATTTGAATCTCCCCCAGGTCCATGATGCCCTTTCCTTCTATTACGAGAACAGAGACGAGCTTGATCAGAAGCTTGAGCAAGATCAGGAGTTCATCACGCGGCTGAAGGGAAAGATCGCCTCAAAGATCACATAAAGTATGGGCAAGATCAGGGTCTATACGAACGAAAGCGTCAATGTCATCATTGCTGAGGGCCTCAAAAGAAGAGGGGTAGACGCCTTTTGTGCCAGAGATACGGGCAAACTGGGCCTGACGGATGAAGCACAATTGGTCTATGCCGCCAGTGAAAAGGCGGCGATTTTCACCCATGACACTGATTTCATCCAGATTGCTGCGAGATGGATGGATGAAGGGAAAACTCACCACGGGATCATATACTGCCACCAGAAGAGCTATCCTATCGGGGAATGCGTTCGAAGGCTCAGAATGCTGACGTCGGTACTCACTTCCAAAGAAATGGTCAACCACATAGAGTTCCTTTAAGCTGACTTGAAGCGAGAATTCCGTCTCGAACTCCAAGCGAATTGGCGCCAGGATATGCGTCGGCTGTCTGTATTGAAGGGGAGGGTCGGATCAAGGCAACGACTGCGGGGGCCTGCCGGGACAAAGAAACCACTCGAAAACTCGAAGCAATGGCACATAAACCGGCCCCGACAGGCAGAGGACGGGACCGGTAGGTTTGGGAAGATGACGGAATAAGGCTTGAGAAGATCTGCTTTTGGGGTGATAATCTCCAAAAGATAATCGGATCGTTTGTCCGGTCCGAAAAGGATAGCTGAGGAGGAAATAGATGGCAGGGAAGTTGGACCGTAGAGTCACACTGATCACCGGCGGCGGGTCCGGCATAGGGCAGGCCGCCGCCCTTGCCTGTGCCGAAGAGGGGAACACGGTGATCATCGCCGACAGCGATGCCGAGGGGGGTGGAGCGACTCTGCGCCAGATCAAGGACAAAGGCGGGGAAGCCCTGTTCATCAGGGCAGACGTTTCAAAGACGGCCGAAGTTGAGGCATTATTCTCCCAGGCCGTAAAACAATATGGCCGGCTGGACTGCGCCTTCAACAACGCCGGCATCGAGGGGGAAAGCACCGCTCTGGCGGAATCCACCGAAGAAACATGGGATCGTGTTCTGGGGGTCAACCTCAAGGGGGTTTGGCTGTGCATGAAATATGAACTCCGCCAGATGCTGAAGCAGGGAAGCGGGGCGATTGTGAACAACGCCTCCGTCATGGGGTTGGTGGGCTCCCCCACGAACCCCGCCTACACGGCCAGCAAGCACGGGGTCGTGGGGCTCACAAAATCCGCAGCCCTCGCCTATGCCCGATCCGGTATCAGGGTCAACGCTGTATGCCCGGGGTTTGTTCAATCTCCCCTGACCGAGCGCAAGTTCGCGAGCTCCCCGGGGCGCAAGGAAGCTGCGATCGCAAGGCACCCCATCGGGCGATTGGGTACACCGAAAGAGATTGCAGCCGCCGTGGTCTGGCTCTTTTCGGATGCCGCCTCATTCGTCACAGGCCACACTCTGACTGTCGACGGAGGGTACGTCATCCAGTAAGGCGGGGACTACAAGGCTTCTTGACTGTCGCGGGGGGTTTTGTCTCTGAGCCGCATGTTGCGCTCCTCGTGAAGAGGGGCGCGAAATCTAAATCATAGAAAGGAGAAAACCATGGCTATTACCCTGCCCGATCTTCCTTACAAGAAGGATGCCCTTGCTCCGCACATCAGCGCGAGGACTTTGGAATTCCACCATGGAAAACATCATCAGACTTATGTTGCAAACCTCAACAACCTCATTGAGAAGACCGATCTCGCCGGCGAAGCCCTTGAGAGTGTCATCATGAAAACGGTGAACAAAACCGATAAAGTCGGGATTTTTAACAACGCAGCCCAGGTGTGGAACCATACCTTTTACTGGCGCTCGATGATGCCCGGCGGAGGGGGAGCGCCCACTGGGGCGATCGCAAAGAAGATCGACTCCGATCTGGGAGGCTACAATAAGTTCTCTCAGGATTTCAAGAATGCCGGTCTCACGCAGTTCGGCAGCGGCTGGGCATGGCTGGTGCTCAAGAACGGCAGGTTGGAGATCATGAAGACGCCGAACGCCGACACCCCCAGCGCCCATGGCCTGAAGCCCCTGCTGACAGTGGATGTGTGGGAGCATGCCTATTATCTGGATTACCAGAACAGGCGCGGCGACTATCTGGACGCCTTCATCAAGAACCTGATCAATTGGAACTTCGTCAACTCCAATCTCACTTGAAAGCTGGTCAAGAAACCCTGGACCACGTCGAGGAACTCGGGGATATGGCATTTCCAGATGGTGTCATGAGATGACAGTCGAAGAGCGCTACAGGGAGAGATACAAATCAGGGGACACTCCCTGGGACGTCGGCCGGCCGGATTTCAATCTCATCGAAGTCGTGGCCAATAAGCCTATTCCGAGCTGCAGAGTCCTGGATATCGGTTGCGGGACCGGAGACAATTCCGTATGGCTGGCCCAGAACGGCTTTCAGGTCATTGGCACGGATACTTCGGACATTGCCCTGGAGAAGGCGAGAGAAAAAGCTTCTAAGGCCAACGTTCAATGCGGTTTTGTGCTCATTGATTTTCTGAAGAACCGAATCGAAGGCGCTCCTTTTGGTTTTGTTTTTGACAGAGGCTGTTTTCACTCATTCGATTCTGAAAACGATCGGAAAAGGTTTGCCCGGAATGTCGCCGCTCATTTAGAGAAAGCCGGCCTGTGGCTGACGATCGCCGGCAACGCTGATGAGCATCGTCAGGGACCCGGCCCGCCTCAACGGAGTGCAGGAGATATCGTCTCGGCCGTGGAAGCTCATTTTATGATTCTTTCTCTGACGTGCAGCCATTTCGGGTCCAATCGTCCGAATCCACCCAGAGCGTGGAGGTGCCTGATGCAGAAACGGTGAGGCTTGACCCTGTGTCACCAACCAGATGACGTCCCGCAACCACCTGAGGACGGTACCCGCGAAATTTAAACCTATGCTGATTCAGCGCTAGAAGGGATGACGATGAAGGGGACGCTGCTCGAAGGCATACCTGCGGAGCTGCCCGAGGAAATCTTCGATACCCTATGTTCAACGGACAGGGTGAGGATAGAGCGGATCGTATCGCGGGGGCATGCTTCGCCGGAAGGCTTCTGGTACGATCAGGAAAGGAACGAGTTCGTCCTGCTTGTGCAGGGAAGCGCCGGCCTCAGGATCGAGAATGAAGACGGTATTGTCGTCCTGAAAGCGGGTGATTATCTGAACATCGGTGCTCATGTGAAGCATCGCGTGGAATGGACCGATCCCACGTGCGATACGATCTGGCTTTCAGTGCACTATTGAAACCGGGATTCATGAAGGCAGGGGAGCGGGAATGAGCAGACGGAAGAAACGAGACACCCCCAACCCCATAAGCCTCCATCACCGCAAACCCCCTGCCAGGGGGATCGCCCCATCTGGAGCGAAACGATGGGCTGGCCACCGGCTTGCAGGTGTAGCATAAGAAGACCTTGAATCAGGAGGGGTAAGACTTATGAAGATAAATCAGGATTTTGTCGCACCCTGCGGTCTCTATTGCGGTGTCTGCGCGATTTACATCGCCCACCGCGACAACAATCAGAAACTCAAGGAGCGGTTGGTGAATCTTTACAAAGGAGGGGTTTCCGGCAAAGGCACCCTGCCCAACAGCGAAAATCTATCGGTCGAAGATATTAAGTGCGACGGCTGCTTATCGGACAATCAGTTCATGCATTGCCGGCAGTGCGAGATCAGGGCCTGCACAAAGGAAAAGGGTTACACGGGATGTCATCAATGCGATGATTTTCCCTGTCAGTACATCGAGAACTTTTCCATGGCGGTGGGGAAGAAGGTCATTTTGAGGGCGATTCCTTATTGGCGTGAGGTCGGTACTGAAAAATGGATTCAAGACGAAGAAGCCCGCTACATCTGCCCTGAATGCGGGAATAAGGTTTTCCGGGGTGCTGTAAAATGTAATCGTTGTAAAGCGATCCTGGATCTGGACTAATCCGCAAGAAATGTCTTGAAGGTTCCCACCCGACCCTGTCTTTGGCAGCGCCAGTTAGAAGGACTCCGGACTCCTTTGGAGAGGCGACCGGGGGTTAGGGTGAGGGGCATAGCTACGACAAGCTGAGGTCTCACAGGAGAAGAATGGCGGGCCGCAAAGTAGAGCAGGCAAGGAATTTCCTCGTGACCGGCGTCCCCGGGGTGGGAAAGACGACCCTGGTGCGCAGGCTGTGTGACCAGCTCACCAGGTTTCATCCCATCGGCTTCTATACCGAGGAAATCAGGGAAGGAGGGATCAGAAAAGGTTTTGCCCTCGTGGGCCTGGACGGGAAAAGGGGTGTCCTTTCCCACGTCAACGTGAAAAGCCCCTACCGGGTGGGTAAGTACGGCGTGGACGTCAAGGCCTTTGAGGCGTTCCTCGATCCGTTACGCCTCGAAGATCCAACCGGCTCGCTCGTCGTCATCGACGAGATCGGGAAGATGGAGTGTTTTTCGGCCAAGTTCGTGGGACTGGTTAAAGAATTGTTTGACGGCGGAGGCGTCACCGTCGCGACCGTGGCTCTCAAAGGCCCGGGTTTCATTTCAGAAGTGAAGAAGCGTGAAGACGTCTTGCTCTTCGAGGTAACGGAGAGGAATCGCAACAACCTTGCGGAAAAGCTTGTCACGGAAATACAAGGGGTTCTCCTCTAAGTCAAAAAAACCTGGTGAGGGGCGCTTCGGCGACAACAAGCGGGTGTTGATAAGGAGGTATCGGGATGCCGGGATGGACCGAGGAAGAAATCAGGAACAAGGATTTGATGGCACCGTGCGGGCTGTACTGCGGTGCCTGCGGGGTTTACATCTCAACGAGGGACGGGAATGAGAAATTCCGGGTGATCATGGGTAAGCTCTACGGAACGAAACCCGAAGAAACGGCATGTTTCGGTTGCATGCAGCCCGATCCGCCGAAAAAACTCTATGGCTACTGCAAGTCATGCGCGATACGGAATTGCGTCAAATCAAAAGGACACTATTCCTGCCATCAATGCGGGGAGTGGCCGTGCAGCTTGATAGAGAATTTCGGGTTTGCCACAGGCGTGAGGGTGATGAAAAGGGCGATTCCCATATGGCGAGCCAAAGTGGCTGAGCACGGCGATGAGGAGGGGAGTGATGAATGGGCCCGGCTGGAGTGCGAGCGCTATCACTGCTCTTCCTGCGGCGAACCCCTTTTCAGAGGCGCTCAGCGGTGCAGGGCCTGCAAAAAAGATGTGGGTGACGAACTGGATGGGTCTCTCTGAGCTACCCTTGATTAAGCGGGGCGCCCGCTTTGTGAATACGTCGGTGTATCTTGGGGCGTTTCAACCTCATCTGACTCAAGCTGCTGGAGCGGGCCGGAAAGGACAGAATCGACCCTGGGCTCTTGAGCCAGCGCCTGGGTAGAAAGCTTTCGGTGGAGGAGTTGACATGACGTCAAATGAACGGCTTCGGACCTTTAACGGAGCCACCGCGATCGTCACCGGCGGCGCGTCGGGTATCGGCCGGGCCCTTGCCGAGGCCCTCGCCAGGCGCGGCTGTGAGGTGGTGGTGGTTGACCTGCAGTTCGAACTGCGAGAAGAGGTTGCTTCAGGAGACCGTGCTTCCGGTGGGATGGGAGTAGGCCGGCCGCAACTGGGTGTCAGGGACAAGGCCGGCGTGAATCCGTTTCTCTGAGGGGGCGTCCTTTAACCCGGTAGCAGAGGGAGTCGTGAACTGGGTCAACGCGCCGGACCAACCATGTTTTGGTGCCGATCCTGGCGCCCCGCCGCGTCCGATAACCCTCGACTTTGATCCAAGCCTGATCCCCGTCCACGGCCATGACATCGGCACAGGTCAAACTCATGTCCGCGAATTCAATGCGCACCGTGTCGCCGGGAGACATTTCGTGCTCCGTGATGCCGCTTTGCAGCAGTTGGGCACCGGGGTAGAGGTGGGTGGACAAGGCTCGCATTTCCCATATCATTTTGGTGTTCTCCCAGGCCGCCCGCTAGGAATCGCCCACTTCACAGAAAGCCAACCGGCCAAGCAGCGCTAAACGCTCAACAGCATCACCCCGACCACACAGATCATGGTGCCTATCAGAGACTGGGGCGTTGGCTTTTCTTTAAGAAAGAGAACCGAAAGGATGAGGACGAAAACGGGAGTGAGGGATGTGATGAGTGCCGTCCTCCCGGCTCCGACTCTTTGTACTGAGGCCACATAAGCTATGCCGGCTAACCCGTATCCCGCTATGCCGCTCAAGACCGTTAATGATATTTTCTCCCAGGTCGTATTCTTGAGGAGCAACGGATGACCGGTGGCGTGAGAACCATACTGAAAGACCGTCAGGGCAGCGGCCGCTGAAAAGGTCCTTATGGATGCTGCGAAAACCGGGTTCATCTCGGCGAGGCCCAACTTCAGGATGACCGCACCTGTCGCCCATGCCAATGCCGTGGAAAATGCCAAAAGCAAACCCTTTGAATTGGCTGATTTCAGGGAAGGGATCCCGGTCTGATGTCCAAAACCGACCACAAGGTAAAGGCCTCCCAGAATCAGGCCTCCACCCACTATGTTAAGCAGTGTGAAGACCTCAGACAGGAATAGAATGGCCGCAGCCGTGGTCAATACGACAAAGCCGCACTGGCTCACCGGGAAAGCCTGAGAAACATAGATGAAGGAAAGGCTCCGGATAAGGACAGTATCCCCGATGGCCAAAGCGACCACACCGGATGCAACGAGCAGCACGAGATCCAGGCCAGAATGGGAGGAGATGCTTTCGTATTTTCCGAAAATCCACACAAAGGCAGTGATCGTGGCAAACCCGCTCCACAAGCGGAGAGTGTTCAAGAATACACTGCCGACGGTTCGGGAGAGAATTTTATTGATCGTCAAGGTCAGCGCCCAACACACGGTTGCGGACAGGGCTATGGCAAGATCTTCCACGCTCAAAACCATTTTACATCTCCGACGCTGGCAGATTCTTTTCCGGGCAACCCAGGAAAGTCAACATTTCCTCCCATCCCATACAGGCCCCTGATGCAAAAGACAAGAATCGTTCATCGAAATTCTTATTGACACAATAAATCGGCAATGGTATTTGGTTGCGTACTCTACTGGTCATACTCAAGGTATTTAACAGTGAAATCAATAGATTCTGTAAAATCCTATATCTCAGATCCTATGTTCCTGGCTTTGCGAGACCGCATCGTCCATGGCACCTATCCGCCCGGAACCGTCCTGTCGGAAAGAGAGTTGACCGAGGAATTCAAAGTCAGCCGGACCCCATACCGCGAGGCGATCCGCAAGCTTGAAGACATGAAACTTGTAAAGGTGGTGCCTCGGTTTGGAACCTACGTTAGGGAGATAGCGATTTCCGAGATTATGAATGCTTACGAAGTGAGGTTGCGCGTGGAAACCATGGCAGCTGAGCTCGCTGCCAAACGGAGGACGGAAGAGGACCTTGCGGAATTCGAGGCGATCATCCGGGAAATCAGGGAATGGAAAGTTGAAGATAACCCCCGCCTCGGGGGAAGCCTGGATGAGTCTCTTCACGATCTGGTCTGCAAGTCAGCGCGGAACACCATATTGGCGGAGACCGTGGACAATCTCCGGCGGGTGTGTGCTCGAATTTGGACCTCCTCGTGGATCGAGAGTTACGACTTCAAAAAACTGGTTTCCCACTGGGGCGATATTTATGAGGCATTGAAAAATCGAGACAGTGGCCGCGCCAGCGCAGTGATGGAGGCTCATCTCCAAGACTCGATAGAGCTGATGAAAGAAAACCTCTTTAAGTTTGCCGCTGCCGAGAGCTCTGTCGCAGGGGCAGCTAACGATGTGAGCGTCGGACGATAGAGAGCAAGAACATCTCATGAAAGAAGGGAGTTGATCATGTTCTATTTCATTTATTGCACCTGGCTGGACAAAGAAGAGCTAGCAAAGTACTCACCAACGGCAGTTTTTGTGACCAAGGCTGTGGCCATGAACCACCAGATTCAATTCAGAGCAGCAGGGGAACGAAGGGACCGCGGGTGGTGTCATTTAAGTAACTCTGCCGATGCTCGCGGTGAAGTCACCTATGGCGTGGTTTACAGGCTGCCTGAACAGGACTCCATCGTTGATTATGACGATTTCGAGCGGTGCTTTTTAACGGTTCGCGGGGATGATGGAAATGTGTATGATTGCTTCACGTATCGCCTCATCAGGCCAGGGGTCCCTATGCGCCCTCCGAAATACTATTGGCAACACATCCCTGACGGGGCGCGGGAATGGGGCCTTCCGGCCGATTACATCGCCAAAATTGAAAAAATCTATGATTCAG
>JAGUZM010000415.1 GCA_020060805.1 Deltaproteobacteria bacterium
ACCAACCACAAGAGGGTCAGAGGGATATTGACGAGAGGAGCCCAGGGTGTTCCGAAGAAAAAAGTGAAATGGATGCCGCCCCAGAGAATGACAAACAGGGAAATCAGAATCTGGACGATGAACTTCAGGAGGGCATGGAGGGGCCTGATGTCGTCGAGAAGGCCCATCGTGAATATGAGGGTTGCCCCGAGCAGGATGGCATCCATTCCAGGAAGGAAAATGCCGTTGAAGATGAGGGATGCCGAAAAACCCAGATACACGGCGATACCGCCCAACAGGGGGGTGGGATTGCCGTGTATCTTGCGCCAGTCGGGCTTGTCAAGAACCCCCAGGGTAAGGGCGAGGCGGCGACAAAAAGGGGTGATGAAATAGGCTGAAACAAAGGCGAAGATCAGGACATAGACCCACCGTAACCCGGCACTGAAATACAATGACTTGACCGAAGGGATGAGGAGGAACCCCAGGACAGCACCGGAAATGATTTGCGGGATGATCCTAGGCTTCACCGTTGATCCCTTTCTGATCCAGAAGTTCCCGGTAGACCCGGCCGATGGATTTAACCATCGTGTCAGCACTGAATTCATCGTTAATTCGTCTTCTCCCTCGCTTGCCCATTTCCCTAGCCATGCCGGGATTGCGGAGAGTCTTGATGAGGTTCGCCTTCAACTCCTGGACGTTTCCGGGCGAGACGAGGATGCCGTTCACGCCGTCATGGACGATGTCCGGGATGCCCCCCACGCGGCTTGCCACCACGGGTTTTTCCATGGCCATCGCCTCCAGGAGCACCCTTCCCATGCCCTCGAAAAGGGAGGGCAGCACCGCGACATCGAAAGTGGCGATCACCCGGGAAACGTCCATCTGGAAGCCCGTGAAGATGACCGCACCGTTGAGCCCGAGCCTCTGAACGAGGTGAGAGAGTTCCCTGTGAAGGTATCCTTCGCCCACGATGACGAGGACGGCTTCGTTTATCTCTTCCTTTACCCCCTGGAACGCCCGGATCAGGAGCTCATGGCCCTTTCCGTCCCACAGTTTTGAGACAATGCCGATGACGGCGCCGTCTTCTCGGATTCCCCATTTTTTCCGGAGGGATCTTTTCTGCTCATCCGGGACCGGGTTGAAATGCTCAAGTTCAATGCCGCTGTAAATCTTGAGAACCTTGCGGCGGTCAACGATCCGCTCCGCCAGTGCCCAATCGATGAGGGGCTGGGAGATAAAAATCATCCTGTCGCACCAGCGGGAGGCCAGGCGCTCCACGTTCCTGAAGAGCGCCCGGCGCCAGGGAGGTTCCCGGTCGTGAAACGCGAACCCATGCACGGTGTGGACGGCGACCGGCACGCCAGCCAGCCTCGCGGCCAGGCGCCCTACGAACCCGGCTTTGGAATTGTGGGTGTGAACGACCTGGTAACGTTCTTTTTTGAGAAATCTCGTGAGCTCCATCAGGACCAGGGCATCTTTCAGGGGATGGAGGGGCTGCACAAGGTTTCTGAAGGGAATGACCTTCATGCCGGCCCTTTCAACGAGGTCGATCAGCTTGCCCCCGGGTGAACAGGCGAGTTCAGACCGGTAGGTCCCCCTGTTCATTCCTTTCATGGTGAGGTAAGTGTTGAGGCCGGAGCCGCTGATGATAGGCAGGGTGTGGATGTGGAGCACCTTGATCAAAGGCATCTTGAAGGTAAGTTCCTGAAATTAAATATGTTCTATTTTACCACAGGAGTGGGGGATTGGGAATTCCTTTTATCCTCTCCCGGCGGCAGACGAAGAAAAGGGTGGAAAGGGGGCGGGTTTTGTGTAATATGGGGCCGGAACTTTGAAGGCTTTCATTTGAGGCTATGAATAGATGCTCAGGCAGGGGATCCTGTAGAGAGGGGGAGTAGGGGATATGGAAGCATTGGCTGAGGCGACCAGAATCAGTTGCGAGACCGAGGATGACGTGCGGAGGATCGTCAAGGATAAACGGGTCAGTTTTATCCAGTTTTGGTTCACAGATGTCCTCGGTTTCTTGAAGAGCTTTGCCGTAACCCCCTCGGAATTGGAGCAGGGTATGACCGAGGGCATGGGGTTTGACGGTTCCTCGATCGAGGGTTTTGCCCGGATCCAGGAGAGCGACATGATCGCGAAGCCGGACCCCAGGACTTTCCAGATGGTGCCCTGGAGGGGAGCTGATCGGCCTGTGGTACGGATGTTCTGTGACATCCTCAACCCTGACGGCACCCCCTACGAAGGCGATTCCAGGTATGTATTCAAAAGGCTCCTGAAGAGGGTTGCCGAGAAAGGGTACATCTTCCATGTCGGTCCTGAGCTGGAGTATTTCTATTTCAGGAGCACCAAGTCGGCAGAGCCCCTCGACACGGGGGGCTACTTTGATGCGAGGCCCTTGGATGTGGGGAGCGACCTGAGAAGGGATACGATTTTTGCCCTCCAGTCCATGGGCATCGACGTGGAGTACAGCCATCACGAAGTCGCTCCGAGCCAGCATGAGATCGACCTGCGCTATGACGAGGGTCTGCGGATGGCGGACAAAACCATCACCTACCGGGTCATTGTGAAAGAAATAGCGCGCCAGCACGGGGTCTTTGCCTCGTTCATGCCAAAGCCGATTTTCGGGATAAACGGCAGCGGGATGCACGTCCATCAGTCGCTCTTCAAGGGCGAAAAGAACGCGTTCCATGATTCCAGCGACAAGTACAACCTCTCCGAGGTTGCAAAGCACTACATCGCCGGGCTGCTGCGCCATGCCCCTGAGATCACGGCCGTGACCAATCAGTGGGTCAATTCGTACAAAAGGCTGGTTCCCGGGTACGAGGCCC
>JAGUZM010000577.1 GCA_020060805.1 Deltaproteobacteria bacterium
AGAGTACACGATGGAAGATTTTGGGCTTGCCGGCGGGATTCAGGCGGTCATGGACGAACTAGGATCCCTGCTCAATTTGGAGGTTTTGACTTGCACGGGCGCTGGCCTCCGAGAGAACTTGAAGCATGCGAAAAACGAGGACAGGGAGATAATCAGGTCTCTCGATAGTCCTATCTACAAACAGGGCTCTATCGCGATCCTGAAAGGCAATATTGCGCCTCAGGGTGCAGTGGTCAAGCAGACTTCGGTTGCTTCAAAGATGCTGGTACATCGCGGGCCAGCGAAGGTGTATGACAGTGAAGAAGAGGCAAAAGAAGCGCTGTTGGCAAGAAAAATAAGGCCCGGGGACGTGGTGGTGATTCGCTATGAGGGACCGAAGGGGGGGCCGGGCATGCGGGAAATGTACACCTTTCAGACGATTCTATGTGGTATGGGCTTGGACGATTCCGTTGCGTTAGTCACTGACGGCAGGTTTTCCGGTTGGAACAGAGGACCAGCCATCGGTCACGTATCACCGGAGGCGGCAGACAGGGGGCCTCTTGCCGCGGTGAAAGATGACGACATCATCTCTTATGACATTCCAAACCGCAAGCTAGATTTGGTATTAGGCAAGAAGCAAATGCATAAAAGGATGAGATCAATCAAGGCTTTTGAGCCTCGTATAAAAGAAGGTTTTCTGGGTAAAATCTACATAAGGCTTGTAGACACGGTAGATAGAGGGGCTGTACTTAAGACCGAGTGAAGCCCTTGAACAGGCGCGCGTAGGTTGACCGTCATCGGAGAGAGGCCTATTGATTCATTTTGAGAGAATCGAGAGAACATGAAAATTGGAGAATGATCCGTAAGTTTTCCGAAAAATTGGCTACTTGGCGAGGTAGACTTTGACGTGATCCATGATCCGTGTGAGAGCGCCTCTGTTTCCTTCCACGAAGGCCTTTGCCCGATACCCCATCTCCTCCCTTTTCTCACGGTCGGAGAGGAGGGTCTTCATCGTTTCGAAAAGCTCTTCTCCGTCCCGGACCCTCTTTCCGCCCCCTGCCTCGATCAGTACCTCGGACAACAAGTCGAAATCCTGGGTATTGGGCCCGAAAAGAACGGGGGAGCC
This sequence comes from Deltaproteobacteria bacterium, assembly GCA_020060805.1. Lineage (GTDB taxonomy): Bacteria > Desulfobacterota > DSM-4660 > Desulfatiglandales > HGW-15 > JAHECH01. Next base: position 1,106 of record JAGUZM010000577.1, read on the forward strand.
CATCCTCGCAGGCTCGAGGAGATTATGGCCTCCTTGGGGAACGAGGCTTCCGCCGACAAAGCTGACCGTGGCGACGCTGTAGACGCTCCCCAGTTCCCCCATCGTGTTGAGGACGAGGACGCCATAGGGGTCATCGGCCTTGGGCAGGTCCGTTCTCAGAAGGGGCTTCAATCCCTTTGCTTCGGCCAGGCGGTAAACCTCAGCCGCCTCCTCCAACCTGCGGGGGGCGATGATGAGGCGCAATCGGGGAAAAAGGGGCAGAAGTTTTCGGAAGGCATCGAGAACGATGGAATCCTCCCCTCGATGGGTGCTTCCTGCAACCCAGACCTGATCATCCAGGCTCAGGCGGAGTTGGCGAAGCCAGATGCCGCGCTCATCACCTCTGAGGGTCACCCAGTCACGGTCGAATTTGATGTTTCCCGTGGTTTTGAGTCTTTGGAGAGGAACGCCGACCCGAATCAGCCTTTCCCTGTCCAGATCGGTCTGCATGAGACAAAGATCCAGGTCTTTGAACATCATCCTCGCAACTGGGGGGCACCTCATGTAAGAGCGGAAGGTGCGAGGGGAAACCCTGCCGTTCACCAGAAGGGTGGGGATGCCTCTCCGCTTCAGATGATGCAGAAGTCCCGGCCAGAGGTCTGTTTCAATAAGGAGAAAAAGCGAAGGCCTGAGGACGCGAACGACCCTGTGAACGGACCACCAGAAATCGAAAGGCATGAAAAGGAGAGCCCCAGCGTCAGCGTGGAGCTCCCTGCGGGCGATCTCCATACCCTGTTTGGTGGTGACGGTGAAGGCGATGCCCCGAGAGGGGTAGGCCTGTTTCAGGGCATGCACGAGGGGAAGTGCAGAGATCACCTCGCCCACCGAAAGGGCGTGAATCCATAGGGTTGTTTGCGGGAAAGGGTCGGGGAGACGAGAAGAAACGAGTCGAGCGCAGAGGCGATCGTTTCCGGAGAGGGCCGCGCAAGACAGGAGCGGGCCGGCGAGCAGGGTCCATGCAAGATGATAAAGGGGCAGGAGCAAGGATCAATCCTTTACCGGGAGCTCGATGATGAACTTGGTCCCTTTCGGCTTCACATCTTCAACCCGGATGGTGCCACTGTGATCGCTGATGATGTTGCTCACGATGGCAAGGCCCAGGCCGGTTCCATGCTTCTTGGTGGAGAAATAAGGCTCAAAAACGCGCGGTTTGTACTCGGAGGGGATTCCCTTGCCGTTGTCGGCAACCTCGATCCTTGCGGTCTGCAGGTCCTGATCAAAGGACAGATCGACGGAGATTTCCCCTTTCCCGTCCACGGCATCCATGGCGTTGTCCATCAGGTTGATCATGCTTCGCCTCAACTGCTCTCGATCCACTTTCATCTCAGGCATGTCACCGGAGGCGCGGAAGACGATTTTCACGTCTTTCTGTGCTTCTTTGTAAAGGCTCAGAGCCTCTTCGATGATCTGTTCGACGCTGTTCTTGGTGAGGCTGGGAGCAGGCATCCGAGCATAGCTTGAAAACTCGTTGACGAGCCTTTTCAAGCCCTCGACCTGGTCGATGATCATATCCGTGCATTCTTCAAACACTTTTGCTTCTTCTGCACCGATCTTCGAAGCGTATCTCTTTTTCAACCTCTGGGCGGAGAGCTGAATCGGCGTCAGGGGGTTCTTCACTTCATGGGCGATGCGTCGCGCCACCTCGCGCCAGGCAGCCATTCGCTGGGCTTTTTCGATATCCGTGAGATCCTCGAAGACCGCGACAAGGCCGAGCTCCCTTCCGCGGTCATCGCGAAGTAAGTTCAGGGTGACGAGCAAAGACAAGGTCTTGTTCTCGAGGAAAAGCCTGATCTGTCTTTTGATGAACCCTTTCCTTAAGAGGGTCCTGTTCTGGAAGAGCTCATTGACCAGTTTGACATAGTCCTTGCTCAGAACTTCATCGTAACGTTTCCCGACGATCGTCTCCGCTCGAATGTTCAACATCTTGGCCGCGGATTTGTTGATCGTGAAGATCCTTCCCTCCGGGTCTGCAGCGACCACCCCTGCGGCAACATTTGCGAGGACGATCTCCATGTAAGCCCTTCTCTGTTCGATTTCAACATTGCTCTTTCTCAGCTCCTCATTGGTGTTTTCCAGCTGTCGCTTGCTCTCCCGCAGATCCAGGGTCATCTGGTTGAAGGAATTGACCAGGACGCCGATTTCATCTTTCGCTTCCAGATCGATGGAAAAATCGTAGTCCCCTGAAGCGACCCGGTGGGTTCCCTCGGCGAGTTCCTGGATGGGAACGGTGATGCCTTTGGAGAGAAAGAACCCGAACCAGAGGGCTGAAAAAATGATCAGAAGGGTCACGATGGAAAGGGTCATGAGGTGGACGATTTTGATCGGCTTCTTGAGCAGCCTGAACTGCTTGAATTCCTCCAACCCGCCCGAGATGGCGTTCAGCCGGTTGACAAAGGCGCCGGGAATGAACTTCTGCAGGACCAGGATGCCCACCACAGCCTTGGATTCGGTCTTTGAAAAAACGGGGACAATGGCGCTCACCAGCTGGCCGTGGGTTGAAGACTGGATTTCGTGGTTGTCGGAGCCTGTTTCGAAGACTTTCTTGAGGATGTCCCCTCCGGGGTCCTTGAAGGGGGCAAGATCCAGTTTTTCGTCCTGCGAAAACGTTCGCAGTTGCATGTTCTGGGAGAAAACCTTGATGCCGGCGAGACGGTGCTCCAGACGTTTTTCACTGATGAGCTTCTCGACGGGCTCGGTCTTGGAGAGCAGGGTGTACCCCTGGTAGGTGATCAGCCGGCTCAAGTCGTTCCCATAGCTGAGCATCTCTTCGATGATCCGGTTGTAGTACCCCTGGCCCACCTCAAGAGAGTTCTTGAGGGATTTCTCGATAGGGAGATTGAACCAGTTTTCGACGGAGGTCGAGATGAATTGCACCGAGACGAAGAACAGAACGGCCGTGGGGAGGAGCGAGAGGGTGATAAAGGCGAGAACCAGTTTGGTTCTCAGTTTTGCCCCCATGATGCCCTTTCTTCTCTCGAAGACGAGCTTGACGATATTCCTGATCGTGAGGAAGAGGACCAAAAGGAGCAGGATGACGTTGAGGTCTATGAGGGCAAAAATGAGGATGCTGTTGGCGATGGGGAGATCCAGCCCGAGGTTGAAACCCTTGATGAACAGGTAGGTGGTGAGGGTGGAGATGATCAGGATGAGGAAGGCGACAATATACCTCTCCTTTCGCCGCCTTCTCAAGTCGTGGTACTCTATCTGGTGTTGCCGGGCCATCGTCTTCTAATACCTGAAGTCCACCGCGTACCACTCGGTCTTGAAATCCCACAGGGAGAGGAAGAAGAGAACATAGTGCAGGTACATGGGAAGTTGTATCTTGTCCAACTCGGCCATCATCTGGAGTTGATAGCGGGACCCTTTCTTAAGGTTGTGAAGAGGCATCACCTTTAGGCTGACGACCTCGGCCATCAGTTTCTTGGCTTCATCAAAGTTCCTCGTGGCGACCACCTTGTTGTTTTCCTCCGAGAACCTGACCTCATAGATCCCCTTGAGGCTGTCGTACTTGATGCTGTGACTGATCTTCGTGTCCACGATTTTCTTGTCCCAGAGGATATCCCTTCGCTCGTAGAGCTTGATGTAAAAGGTGAAGGTTGTGTTCAACCCGCTGTCAATCGCCTCATTCATCTCCTGGGTGAAACAGTTCTGGACCGTGAAGTAGACTAGAAGGTGATCCCTCGTGTTGGAGACCACGATATCAGATAGGTAGGCCTCACTCCCATGAACAGGGCCAGTCCATGGGAAAGCAATCAGAACGATGATGATGAGAATCCCCGCTTTTACTCGCTTCATGCCCGGGATATGTGCCAACTGCATAAGTCGCGGAATGGGCTCTGCGCACCCTCTGCAAGGAGCGGAAAAGGAGCCCGCCAGACCGATGAAGTGACGTTCCTTTTTGGCCTTTGCCGGAGGCACCCCGTCGAAGAGGACGGGCGCGCCCCAAAATAGTCAGGAGTTTTGGTCAGATGGGATCATAACGGAGGGCAAGAGGAATTGCAACCCCTTCTGCCGGGAAAAGGGACAAACCGTCAGGAGAGGGGGGCGAGTCGAGGGGAGGCGGGTTCCCATGAACCGAATGCTGGAATCTTGACGCTCCGCTCGACGTATTTTGCAGGGTCCTTGTAAGCGAGATCCATCCAGTGTTGCCGGCTCGCCATCAACTCCTGGAGCACCCGGTGATTCAGCAGGTGGCCTGATTTCTGAATCACAAAATGACCGATCACAGGGCAGCCGAGCACGGCAAGATCTCCTATGAAATCGAGGATTTTATGCCGGACGAATTCGTCTTTGTATCGCAAGCCGTCTTCATTGAGTACCCTGAAGTCGTCAATCACAATGGCGTTGTCCAAGGACCCGCCCCTGGCCAGGCCGTTCTCTCTCAACGTCTCTATATCCCGCAAGAACCCGAAAGTCCGGGCGCGGCTGATGTCTTCGACAAAGTCTTTGCCCGAAAAATGAAGCTCATACTTTTGAGTCCGAATAAGGGGATGGTTGAAACCGATGCTGTATGTTATCTTGAGTTCCGTGGAGGGGAAGATCCCCACAAAGCGGCCCCCTTCCCGGATCTCAAAGGGCTTCTTGATGACGATGAACCGCTTCGGGCTTTTCTGTTCCTTGATCCCTGCGCTCTTGATCAGGAACACAAAGGGCGCGGCGCTGCCGTCCATGATCGGTATTTCGGGTCCATCCACTTCGACCCGGGCATTGTCGATCCCCAGGCCGAAAAATGCGGCCATGAGATGTTCGATGGTGGAGACCTTACACCCGTTAAGCCCGATGGTGGTGGAGAGATTGGTATCGACGACGTTGTCAAAATGGGCCTTGACTGAAGGATGGCCTAAGATGTCCTTTCGGGTGAAGCGAATCCCGGTGTCCGGAGGCGACGGTCTGATCTTCAAGCTGACTGTTTCTCCTGAATGAAGACCTATGCCGGTACAAGTGACTTCATCTTTGAGTGTCCGTTGTCTATAATCCATTGATTGAAGGACCCCCGCTTGGGATATGAACAAAAAACTTGTCGGTACTATGAGCAATAAGCGTGCCAGAAACAGAAATGACAGAAATAAATTCCGAAATGCCCTATAACTCATTTAATTTATTAGAAATGCCTCATAGATGAATCTGGAAATCAGGGCTGGATCCATGGCACCAAAAAAAGGGACTGTGGCAAAGCCACCACAGTGGTATAGAATAAATTGAACACCCGGGGAGAGGATTTCCCAAGAGGTGACAGGGAAAACGGCCCCGTATCTCGACCCGGACGATGGTACGGGTGAAGGTGTTACAGCATGGCTAACAGAGATCCTCGGAGGGAGACAAGGATGAAAAAGATCTCCAGACCGTTTGGAAAACTTATTGTCCTGGCAGCGGTCATTTCCGTGGTGGGTTGCTACCCCGCCCTTCGCAGAGAGGCGGAGACGCCCCAACAGGCTCTCTCGCAGGTGCGTTTCTTTTACCCCGACTTCTCGGATGACCTCGATCGGGCGTCTCTTCAAAAGGCAGTGGAGGAAAACCTTCAGTATCTTCAGAGGTTCGGTGCGAACTATACCTTTGAGTACGGCCCCCACAGGTACACGGCCAGAGAGGTCATCGAGACTCAGGAAGCGCTCCTGAATGCCGTCCAGAATCGCCCTGACCATGAGGCCCTGGGAAGGCTGATCAAGAAAGATTTTCTCTTGTACAAAGCGGCGGGGAGGATGGGGAATAGAAGTGTCCTTTTCACCGGTTATTTCGAGCCTATTCTGGAAGCGAGGCGCACCCGGGACGAAACGTTCCAATATCCAATCTATCGGAGGCCGGATGACCTGATAAGAATCGACCTCTCCCTCTTCAGGGAGGAATTCAAGGGAAAAAGCGTGATGGCGAGAATTGACGGGAAACAGGTTATCCCTTATTTCACGAGAGAACAGATCGCCGTGGGCAAGACCCTGGAAGGGAAAAGCCTCGAGGTCGCCTGGCTTAAAGACCCCCTGGATGTGGCTTTTCTCCATATCCAGGGCTCGGGGTCTCTACGGTTCGAAGACGGGAGCACAGCCAGGGTAGGGTACGCAGAGAAAAACGGCCACCCCTACCGCTCGATCGGGGCCTACCTGATCGAAAGAGGATTTTTGAGCAGGGAAGAGACCTCCATGCAGTCCATTCGACGGTTCCTCACAGAGCACCCCGAGATGATCGACGAGGTTCTCAACTACAACCCCTCCTACGTATTTTTCAGGAACCTGGGGGAGGGACCGGCGGTGGGCAACATCAACGTGCCGATCACACCGGGAAGAACCGTGGCCCTCGATTCCAGGCTCTTTCCTCCGGGTGCCCTTGCCTTCATCACAACCGAAAAGCCCCTGATCAACGACAGGGGTGAAATCACGGGATGGGAGAGATTCTCCAGGTTTGTTTTGAATCAGGATACGGGCGGTGCGATTCGGGGCGCGGGAAGAGCGGATCTGTACTGGGGAAGCGGGCCGGAAGCGGAAGTGGCTGCGGGGCACATGAAGCAAGAGGGGGAACTGTACATCTTGATCAAGAAACCCGCCCCCTAAAATCGTTCCCAGAAGTTCGTTGATCAATTCCGTCGCAGCCCCACCTAAATTTCTTTCTCGGCCGACCCAGGGGGGTGGTCTCTGGCGAGTCCGCAACCGGAAATGGACTCATCCCGTCAACCGCCCCCATGATATCAAGTCTTTTCCGAAGTAGGCGCATTCCCTCCAAGCCAGTCGGAGCGTTACCTCTCTGGGGCTGCTGCCGTAACCCTATGGCTTTTCGGCGCCGGTTGGTAGGCTGGGGCGGTGGTTGCGGCTCTGAAGAGACCACCCCCCTAGGGTCGGCGATGAAGACCATCTCCGGGAGGGTGGGGCTGCACTAGGGACTAATTCAATGAATTTGTGGGACGTGATACTAGATGGCGAATTTGGAGAAATCGGCGATGCTGAGGAAAAGCCTCGCCAGCTCCTGGAGCACGGCCACCCTGTTTTTCCTCAAGGCATCATCTTTCTTGGTCAACACCTCAACCCCCTCGAAGAACTCATCCACCGGCTTCTTCAAGTCAACCAGGAGGTTCAAGGCCTCAAAGTACTGCCTTTTTTGCGTCCGCTGACGGACCTCATTCTTGAGGCCCTGATAGGATTCCCAGAGCCGGGATTCGCACGGCTCCTTGAAAAGAGAGGGGTTGACGGAGAAATCTTCGGGCTGGTTCTTGAGGATGTTGACGATTCTCTTGAAAGTGAGGGCCAGGGATTCGAAATCGGCAAACCCGGCGATGAACTTCTTCAGCTGGTCAAGCCTGTAACGAAGGTGGTGGAGGGAGTCGAACTCGGCTGAAATGACCGCCTCCACCAGGTCCGTGCTGTAATCGGACCGGAGCATCATCTGGCGGTATCTCTCTCTGAAAAAGTCCATGACCTTTTCTGCCACGGCCTGTTGATCAAAGGAGATCTCTTCCCCCAGGATAGACAAGGATTTCGCGATGAAACCCTTGAGGGACATTTCCCAGTCCATGTTTTCGAGAATGCGAATGATCGCCAGGGCGTGTCTTCGCAGTGCAAAGGGGTCGGCAGCGCCGGTGGGTTCCATCTGAATCGAAAAAAAGCCGGCGATGGTGTCCATGCGATCCGCCAACCCCACGATGGCGCCGATCGTTGAGGGGGGGAGTTCATCCCCGGCCCGGGCAGGAAGATAATGCTCATGGATCGCATCGCACACCGCACCGGGATGGCCGTCAAGCCTTGCGTACGCCTTGCCCATGACGCCCTGAAGTTCAGGGAACTCGGTGACCATGGACGTCACCAGATCGCATTTGCAGAGGCTCGACGCGAGGCGGACCTCTTCGACCATCTCCGGGGCAACCTGCTGCGAGAGGAATTCAGCCAGCCTGGTGAATCGCTCGACCTTGGCAAAAGAAGTTCCCAGTTGCGCCTGGTAGATGACCCCTTTCAGTTCCTCCAGCCTCCCCAGCAAAGGCCTTTTCCTGTCCTCCTTGAAGAAAAAACTCGCGTCGGACAGCCTTGCCCTCAGAACCCTCTCGTGGCCCTTGGTGACGACGGATGGATCCGTGGCGATGGTATTGTTCACAGCGACAAAATGGGACATGGTCCGGTTGTGCCGGTCACGGACGGCAAAGTATTTCTGGTGCTTTTTCATTGCCGTAATCAGGACGGAGTCCGGGAGCTCAAGGAAAGCCTTGTCAAAACTGCCGCAAACCGCGGAGGGGAACTCCACCATGTTGGTCACGGTGCTCAGCAGTTCAGCGTCCATCAGGGGCGTTCCCGAGACGGTTTTCGCCGCAGCCGCCGAGGCTTTTTCTATCGTGGCCGCTCGTTCTTGGCGGTCAATCAGGACGAAAGTTTTTTTCATTTTTGAAAGGTAATCCCCGGCGTCCATCACCTCCAGAACCTGGGGAGCCATGAACCGGTGCCCCCTGGTTCTGTTTCCGCTTTTCACACCCGCCACCTCAAAAGGAATGACTTTGCCGTTGAACAGGGCGACGACCCAGTGGATGGGGCGAACGAAGGCAAAGGGGTGACTTCCCCAGCGCATGGACTTTGGCCAGGGTATGTCGGCAATGAGCTTCGGCAGGAGTTCGGCCAGGATCTCCGGGGTGGGCTTCCCTGGTATGCTCCGTTTGACGTAAAGGTACTCTCCCTTGGGGGTTTGCAGAACCTGAAGCTCCTCCACGGAGACGCCCTGCTTCTGGGCAAAGCCAAGGGCCGCTTTGGTCGGCTTCCCGTCCTGATCAAAGGCAGCTTTTCTGGGAGGACCCGTGATCTCCTCCACAATGTCTTCCTGCATTTCTGATACGCCCTTGCCCATCAGAACCATCCGCCTGGGCGTTCCATGGAGGATCAGTTCTTCAGAGACGGGAATGTGTTTTTCCTCGAGATAGGCCGAGGCGAGTCGCCCCATTTCTGCCAGGGCGTTATCCAGGTAATCCGAGGGTATTTCCTCGGTCCCTATTTCAAAAAGCAGTTCTCCGGACATCACGATGCTCCTAAAGCTCAACCTTGACGGCTAAGAAGGGGAAACCCCAGTTCCTCTCGCTGTCCCAGGTAGTTCTTCGCCACCATGCGGGCGAGGTTTCTGATACGCTCGATGTACTTCGTCCTCTCCGCCACGCTGATGGCTCCCCTGGCATCAAGGATGTTGAAGATATGGGAACACTTGAGACAGTAGTCGTAAGCGGGGAGGACGATCCCCTTTTCGCTCACCCGCACGGATTCCTGCTCGCACATCTCAAACATTTTGAGGAGGGTGTCCACATGAGCGAGTTGAAAGCTGTAAGTGGAAAGCTCCCATTCTCCCTTCTTGTGGACGTCTCCATAAGTGATCTTGTCATTCCACATCAGGTCATAAACGCTTTCCTTCTGTTGAAGGTACATGGCGATTCTTTCCAGGCCGTAGGTGATTTCCACGGAGATGGGATCCAGCCTGATGCTGCCCGCCTGCTGGAAATAGGTGAACTGGGTGATTTCCATCCCATCCAGCCAGATTTCCCAGCCGAGGCCCGAAGCGCCCAGAGTAGGAGACTCCCAGTCATCTTCCACGAAGCGGATATCGTGATCCAGAGGGTTGATGCCCAGGGATCGCAAGCTGTCCAGGTAGATCTCCTGAATATCCAGGGGCGACGGCTTCACGATCACCTGGTACTGGTAGTAGTGGCCCAGGCGATTTGGGTTTTCGCCGTACCTTCCGTCCGTGGGCCTTCGTGAGGGCTCCACGTAGGCGACGGCCCAAGGCTCCGGGCCCAAGGCTCTCAGCAGGGTCGCGGGGTTGAAAGTGCCTGCTCCCACTTCCAGGTCGTAAGGCTGCTGAATCAGGCACCCCCGGTCAGCCCAGAACCTCTCCAAAGACATGATCACATCTTGAAATTTCATGAACCAAACCTCGTTTACCCACGGTAGTCAAGAGGCTGTCGGACAACTTTTCAAATGGGGTTTTCAAAAACGGGTGATACCTATCACCTGAGGGTTACAAAGTCAATCGATCTTTGCCCGCCTCGGTGGAAGACCGGGGGATTCGCCTGCCTCACTTATTGCGTTTGAAGTCCGCGGGGACATGGTTTATAAAGTGGAGAAGAGGAGGCTTGAGCCCCTCCGCTACAAAAACATATGGAGCGGCGGGCGCAGGGCAGCTCGGGGTGAAACGATGAACACGGGAGTCGTCGAAGTCGATCTTTTTTCAGAGGAGGTGGACAGCCCATCTCATCCTGAAGCCGTGAAGTTCAAGAGATTGCTGAGCCGGGTTGCCAGGGAATACCGTTGCAAGCTCACCTCTTTCGATGTATCCCGCGGCACGGTATCGTTTTCCTTTGACAACGATGAGCTCATCGCCGAGATCCTGAAGGTTCTGGGGAGTGAAGGATAAACATTTTAGATTCTTGATTTGGGATTTGTGGCCGGGATGGAGGAACTTCTGATCGTCCGCAGATCGGGGCCGAAGTCACACTTTTTTCATTCCAGGTACTTGGACGTCTTCAGCCTTTGCTCCAGGCGGTATTCGCGATGGAGCTTCAAGGCCTTCTTCAGAAGGTTCAGGGTCTCATCCTTGAGACGATCGATATCGGATAAAGAAAAAGACCCTTCCTGGATTTTTCCCAACACTTCCACCGCCTCAGGCGTCATCGAAGGATGCAGGTGGGAAGGCTGCCCGCACCTCAGGCAGGCAATGCCCCCCCTTTCAGGCTTGAACACCGCCATGCCCTCGCCTTTGTAGGGCCTTCGGCACTTGGAGCATTTTTCAAGGTTGACCCTGTAGCCTCCGAAGGTCATGGCCCTCGCCTCAAAAGCGATCAGGACCGCATCCGCTGTCTTGGCGGAAGTCAAGGAGGCGAGCGAGTCCTTCAGGAGGTCGAACACCCTCGGTTCAGACACGCCGGAGGGGAAAAGGGTTTCCGTCAGCTCGATCATGTAGCTCGCCGCGGAGAGCAATCCAAAGTCGCATCGCAGCTCCTCATGCCCGTCGAGGAGCTTGCCGCAATGGAGAAAGGAGGGGCTTCCTTCCTTCTTGAAAGCGTATTCCAGGCTTACAAGAGAGAACCGGTCCAGGCAGTTTACAAAACGTTTTCGGCTTTTTCGGGCTGCTTTCGCCACCCCCTTCAACTGGCCGTGGGTTGGGGTGAAGAAGGTGACGAGGAGATCTGTCTCCCCGAATTCCTTCACCCTCATGATGACGGCCTGGGATATTTCAGTCTTCATGGAATTAAAAAAAAAGCCCTTTGTCGTGGGGCGTCCATGACAAAGGGCACGGGATAGAATTCGTCACTTGGCCATTCCTTCGAAGGGCACAACCTTTATCAACCCGTCTGCTTTGAAGGTAAAAGAACAATTTCTCACGCCCACGGGGACGCCGAGTTCAGGGACCTTCACCCACCACTTCTCAAGGGTATCCCAGGCGTTCCACCCCTTTGCCTTCAGGGCAGGGGCGTTTGCGAGAAGCAAGCCGGTCAGGGCGGAGCGCACCGTGATCAGGGTGGTGACCCTCACCTGATCCGTTTTGCCCGCGGGGATCCACATGGAATCGTTGACGTTGTTGGTGATCACCTCGAAATCGTTGTCCAGAACGACGGTATAGGTGAGGCTGTCGAGCAGGATGGGGAACGGGTTGGGGTTCTGGATGTCAAACAGGAAACTCATCGGCAAGGGCGCTCCGTGATCACCCTTTTTGCCTTTTGTCGGCTCCACCTTCCCATCATAGTACCAGTATTCATCGTATTGCGGGACTTCAAAGGAAGCCAGTTTGATCACCGGAGCCTGAAAATTCGAAGCTGTCGGCGCAGGCGTGGTTGCACAGGATGAGAAAACCATGCCCAGGCCGAAAAAAACCGCTACGATCAACGCGAGTCTTTTATTCATTAGGTACCTCCCTTTGTGGAAAGAAAAGCGTTTGGTATGAAGCGCAGCAAGTCCTTCACGCGAGCCATCTCTTTCTGCGCTTATAATGCTTGACGTCACGAAAACTCTTTTTCCCACCCTTGTCGGTCAGGCCGAGGTAGAAGTCCTTGATGTCCTCATTCTGCATCAGCTTCTCGGAGCTATCATCCATCACGATGCGCCCGGTTTCCATGACATAGGCATGGGGGGCGACGTTGAGAGCCAGTTTCGCGTTCTGTTCCACCAGAAGAATGGAGATGTGCTGCTCCCGATGGAGCTGAGTGATGATCCTGAAGATCTCATGAATCAACTTAGGGGCAAGCCCCATGGACGGCTCATCCAGAAGGACGAGTTTCGGTTCGGTCATCAGAGCCCTGCCGACCACCGTCATCTGCTGTTCCCCGCCGCTGACCAATCCAGCAGTCTCGTTGCGTTTTTCCCTGAGCCTGGGGAAGTAGTGATAGACGAGATCAAGGCCTTCCCTGACGGAACCGGTTTTCCTGAGATGAGCCCCCACCTTGAGGTTTTCCTCCACCGTGAGATGCTCAAAAACGCGACGTCCCTCAATGACCTGAACAATCCCCGACCTGGCGATGTTGGAAGCGTGCTCATGATGGATGTGGCGTCCTTCATATTCGATGGCACCATCCGTCACTTCGCCGTCCTCCGTCTTCAGCAGGCCGGAGATCGCCTTAAGGGTCGTGCTTTTTCCAGCTCCGTTGGCACCCAGAAGGGCGACGATGCCGCCCCTCGGCACCTCGATGGAAACCCCTTTGAGTACCAGGATGACCTCGTGGTACTTCACCTCGATGTTGTTGATCTTAAGAATGGCTTCTGCTGCTTCCAAGGCCTAACCTCCGGGGGTGATGAAATCGCTTCGCGATTTCATGAAACGCGGCTGCGCCGCTCTATCAAAAAGACTTACCAGCCGAGCCATTCCTTCTCCCACTTGTCCGGCCAGCGTTTCTTGAGATCCACCGCTTCGACGGTCTGAAATTTACCCCCCTTCCACTCCTGGACGAGGCATCCTGTGGCCGGCCGATGATCCGTGGGGGTGAAGGTGATAGGCGCTGCTCCGAGGCCTATGTCATAGTTAGAGAGGGTCTCAAACCCTTTTTTCATGATCCCCTCGCCGGTCAGCGCCCCCGCCTTGTCGGCTCGCTTCATGGCTTCCCAGAGGATGAGTGCGTCTCCCCAGGCCTGGACGGTCCGGATGAGCCTCTTCTCCTGCGGAACAGCGGGGCTGTATTTCTTCGCTGCAGCAACGATGATGTCCATGTTCTTGAAGGACTGTCCGTAGAACGCACACGGGGTGGCGCCGATGGCTCCTTCCGCAGCCTCACCGGCAAGACGAGGCAGGTTCTCATCGAATCCCCAGTTGTTGATGATGTGGTCAGCCCCCAACCCGAGGGCAAAGGAATCCCGGATGGTGGCGGACACGGACATGGTCGTATTGCCGTGCCAGAGGACATCGGGCTCGAATTTCTTGAGGGCCATGACCTGGCTCTTGGCATCCAGTGCGAAAAGTGAGACGTCCTGATCCGGGCCCACTTCAAACCCGAGAACGGCAGCCTGATCCTTGATCGCCTTGATGGGCGCGCTGGCGTAAGGGGAGGCGAACATGTAAGAGCACGCGAGCCTCGGCTTTCGTTTGCCGTAATCTTTCTTGGTCGGCCATTTCTTGTCGAACCAGGCGGTGAGGCAGGCCCTGGCATTGGTTGAATAGTCCGACGAGAAGAAAAGGTTGTAGGGCGTTTTCTTGGGATCGGTCAGGTGGGCGGAGTAAGAGGCGGAAACATAGGGCATCTGGTCCTTGTTGACCGTGGGTGAAAGGGCCTCCGTGTCGCCCGTTCCCCATCCCATGATGGCCACCACGCCGAGTCTCGTAAGAAGCTTATATTTTGTGATCGCCTCCGGGATACGGTAACCGTAATCAAACCAGGTGTATTTGATCGGCTTTCCGTTGACGCCTCCCTGCTCGTTGATGTACTTGAAGGCTTCCTCCATTCCGATGGCATAATCCTTGCCCACGTCGGAAGTGGCCCCTGTGGTGTCCATGATCCCGCCGACCTTGATTTCCTGACCCACAGCGATGGTGGATAGACCAAAAAAGATGCATAGCGCTGATGCCAGGATAACGACTTTCTGGAATCTTGTTTTCTTCATCTTTTCCCCCTTTGCTGATGAAAAGCTAAAGTTGAACCCCTATTGGAAATCCCAAGAGCAATGTCTGATTCTTCACCTCCTTTCTAATCATTTCTAATAAGAGAATGGCCAAAGGTTGAAATAGTTCTTGATCTGCCACCACCGGTAGGCGATCCCGTTGGGTTCGTAAATCAAGAAGGCACAGATGGCAAGACCGAAGGCTGCATCCTTGATGTAGGCGAAGTCTATGAGCAGTTTGGGATAGTACGCGGACAGGGGGATCACGGCCCACTGGAGGGCCTCCATGACAACCACCATGAAAAAGGAGCCGAAAATGGCCCCGTGGATGGAGCCCACCCCCCCGATGAGAATCACGCCGACGAGCCAGAGGGACCAGAACCAGGGAAAGTGCTCAGGGCTCAGGGCCGCCGTGTTGCTGACCCAGAATGCTCCGGTCACGCCGGCAAAAAACCCGGCAACAAAAAAAGCGAGAAGCTTGTACCAGACGATGTTGATCCCGAGGGCCATGGCCGCAATATCGTTGTCCCGAATCGCCACCCAGGCTCGGCCGGACTTGGAGCGGAGAAGGTTTGCGAGGGCGATCACCATGAGGGTGAGCAACACCGCCATGAGGTAGTAGATCTTCACCTCGGTGTCGATCACCCACGGGCCGATCTTGATGGTTCCCGGGGGCAAGGAAAAAGCCTGCCCCCGGCCGCCGATCTGGCTGACATACTGGGTGAGGAAGAAATCCACGGTGATGAACTGGGCCGCCATGGTGGTGAGGATGAGATAGAAACCTTTGACCTTGGCCGAAGGAAGGCCGAAAAGGACGCTCCAAATGCCTGCGACGATCCCGGCGGCGATGATGCTCATCGGATAGGCAAGCCCAAGGTCGACGATGGGCTTCGGCCAGGGGAACTGAAGAACCAGGAGCGTGCTGGTGTACGCTCCAACCGCGATGAAGGCGGCATGGCCGAGGGTGATCAGCCCGGTGTAGCCGATGAGGAGTTGAACGCCGAGGGCGCCCATGGCCGTGTAACCCACCATGGTGGCGACGCTTAGATAGTAGCCCGGCAGGAGAAGGGGAATGAAGAGGAAGACGACGGCCAGGAGCAGGACCATCTTGAATTTGATGAAGGTCGTCTGCCACCAGCCCTGATCTTCTACGTAGTTCTGATGATAATCACCGCAGGGTAACCAGACACCGGACATAAGCGTACCTCATTGAACATTGGTCATTGAACATTGAACATTGAGCATTGGTCATCAATCACCGGGCATCGGCCAGCTGTCGGTTGTCCGTTGTCCATGGTGAGTTGTGAGCCCAACGGAATCCGATATTTTTCTGTATTCTGGCTCCTGGCTCCTGACTCCTGGTTCACTCTACACCCGCTCGATCCTTTCCCAACCCCACAGGCCGTAAGGCTTGAAAAGAAGGAAAACCGCCATGAACGCAAAGGGGACGATCTCCTTTACGCCCCCCGGGAAAAACTGATCAAGATAGGCGCCGGACAGATTCTGGAGCACGCCGATGATGATGCCTCCCACGATCGCTCCGGGGACGGAGTTGAGCCCTCCGAGAACCACGGCTGGCAGGACGAGAAGCCCCAGGTAGCCGACGGAGATGTTGATGCCGTTGATATTGCCCAACAGGGCGCCCCCCACGCCGGCGCTCATGAAAGCGATCGCCCATGCCGCGGCATAGACGAAACGGGCACTCACCCCCAGGGAGAGCGCTGCGGTCTCATCGTCGGCCGTTGCCTGCATGGAAAGACCCCAACGGGTGTACTTGAAAAAGCAGACGAAAACGATGAGCAAGGCGATGGCGAGGATGAACGACCAGAGGTA
>JAGUZM010000609.1 GCA_020060805.1 Deltaproteobacteria bacterium
GATGAAGTCCCAGGGGAGGTTTTCGTCGAGCCCTCTCGGTCGATAGACAAAGAAGTCGGGGTTGGTCTCGGAAAAACGGAACGCCTTCGGCCAATCGCCTTCGAACTTTTCCGATAGGAGGAGAAGAGGTCCCACCCTTCGATCGCCCGCTGAGAGAAGGGTCTGGAGATACGCCCACTTCGGCACGTCGAAGCTCACCTTGATTCCTCCCTCCCGGCGGAGAGCGTTCTTCAGCCATTTCTGCTTCTCCTTCAGGGACGAGACGCTTTCCATGGGGAACCATTGAAAGGGAGTGAACGGCTTCGGTATGAACCCGTTGATGCTCAACCTCACCTGCCGAATTCTTCCCCTTGTGCTGGATTCCTTGACGATGTGGTGTTTGACGGATTTGACGAGGTCGATGATACCGGCCACGTCCTCCATCGTCTCCGTGGGGAGGCCGATGAGAAAATAGAGACGCAAGTTAAAGTCACCCACGGCGGCGATCAGCCGCACGGCCCGGACGATCTCCTCCTCAGTGAGGTGTTTGTTCACGACCCTTCGAAGCCGCGCAGAGCCAGCCTCGGGCGCGATGGCGACGGTTCGCTGGCCTGCTTTCCGCAGGTGCTCGATCAGTGGCTCTGTGAGACCGTCGGCCCTCAGGGAAGAAATCGAAAAATCACACCCTTTGGTCGCAAGCCATTCGGTGATGCGTTCCAGGCCCGGCGTGTCCGATGCGGAAGGACTGAGAAGCCCGATGTGATCGCTTTCCTTGAACACCGCCTCGACGCACGACATCAGGTCCGATTCCTGGTGAAACCTCGGAGGCCGGTACACATACCCGGCAGCGCAAAACCGGCATGACCGTCCGCACCCCCTTCCGAGTTCGAGGAGGACGCGGTCCGAGAACTCGGTTTCCGGGGTGAGGATGGTTGACGTGGTGACAGGGGCTGTGGTCAGGGGGAGGCGGGATACGTCGATCTTCGCGGGCAGGGAGCTCTCTGTCGGCTCCCTGGCTCTGATGGTGCCGTCCTTGCCGTAGTGGACGTCGTACAGAGAAGGAACGTACAGGGCCCGTACCTCCGTCGCCAGGATCCTGAACACCACCTGCCTGGGCGTTCCTGTCTTGAGCTCCTTGATGACATCGATGAATTCATCCAGGATCCCCTCTGCCTCCCCGAGCAGGAAAAAGTCAAAAAAAGGGGCGATCGGCTCCGGGTTGAGGAAGGTATTGATCCCGCCGGCCATGATCAGGGGATAAGCCTCATCCCTATCCTGGGACAGATAAGGAATTTTCCCCAGACGGAGGATCCTCAGGATATTGGGGTAGTCATTTTCAAAAGAAAGGGAAAACGCGATGAGATCGAACTTGGCAAGGGGAGAGAGGGACTCCATGGAGAGGAGTCCCCTTCCTGCTCCCCCTTGGAGGGACAGCGCTTCGCTTTCCGGAAGAAAGACACGTTCGGCAACCACGTCCTCTCTCTGGTTGAGAAGCCCGTAGACCGATAAGAAACCGAGATTGGACATGCCGACGGCGTAATGGTTGGGGTAGACGAGGGCTATGCTGAGCCTTCCACCCCAATCCTTTTTGACAACCCCCTTTTCTTTGGCCAGCCGACCCTGGTAAAGGGAAATGAGTTTCTCAGGCATTTCTTAAACCCCATCAGGCGTTCACTCAATCCGCCTTTGCCCTGAGAAAGGTGGGGTAGTCCAGGCTTTCCTTGAAAAATCCTCTCTTGAAGAAGCTCTTCTTCGTCTCTTCCCTGTGGATCGTGTACGAATCCTTGTTGATTCTCTGGAACGTGGGAACATCCAGGTTATCCCCCGACTTAGCCCTCACGGTCCAGGGATCCTGGGCTTCTTCAGCCGTCACGTCCCGCAGCTTCACCACCTTGTTGCGCTGCTCGTTGTCGATGCCTGTTGCGATGACCGTTATCTGCACCTCGTCTCCCATGGCATCGTCGAAGACCACACCCCAGTAAATCTCCGCGTCGCTATCCACCTCTCCCTTGATATGCATCGAGGCTTGATCGATTTCTTCCATCGTCATGTCGTGAGGACCCGTGATGTTCATGAGCAGCCCCTTTGCGCCGCGGATGGAGACGTCTTCGAGGAGGGGGCTGTTGATCGCTTCCTTGGCTGCCTCGATCGCCCTGTTTTCCCCGCTCGACCGGCCGGTTCCCATGATGGCTGTTCCCATCTGCTCCATCACCTTCTTGACATCGGCAAAGTCAAGGTTGATGAAGCCGCTGCTCATGATCAGGTCGGAAATCCCCTTCACCGCGTTGAGGAGGACCTCGTCGGCCCGGACGATCAGCTCCTTGAAGGTCGTGTTCTTGTTCCCCATGGCCTTGAGCCGCTCGTTGGGGACGATGATCAGGGTGTCCACTTCTTTCTTGAGTTTATCCACCCCGTCCAGAGCCCGTCTCATCCTCTTGTCCCCTTCGAACAGGAAAGGCTTGGTCACCACGGCGACCGTGAGGGCCCCGGCCTCCTTGCATTCCCTCGCAACCACGGGCGCGGCCCCTGTCCCGGTTCCACCCCCCATGCCGGCGGTGATGAAAACCATGTCGCATCCGTTGAGGCATTCCTTGACCTCATTGATGCTCTCCTCCGCCGCGAGCTTGCCGATTTCCGGATCCGCCCCTGCGCCGAGCCCTTTGGTCACAGAGGCTCCGAGCTGAATTTTCACAGCGCAAAGGGACCGCTCCAGATCCTGGCTGTCCGTGTTGGCCGTGATGAACTCAACCCCCTGGAGCTTGGCCGCGATCATGTTGTTGATCGCATTGCCTCCACCCCCGC
>JAGUZM010000475.1 GCA_020060805.1 Deltaproteobacteria bacterium
CGCGCGCGGGAGACTCCTCGATCGAGGCGGGCGGGTCCGGCGGCGAGCGGTGCCTCTGGTCAGCACGTTGAATGGCGAATCCCCTATCCATGGGCCATAAACTGAGACTTCGAAGGATTCAAGGGAAGTTTGCGATCTGCAAGCTACCGCCCGGAGACCCCATTCCCCCCTGGGCTATTTCCGGCCAAGTCTGGTCGGTCACCCGAACCCCCACCGAACTTTCTCTCCTGTGTGATCAATCCGAATTGCCGCCGGGAATGGCGGCCGAGCGAGATTGGAGAGGTCTCCAGGTTGTCGGTCCGTTGCCCTTCGAGATGGTCGGTGTTCTGTCTTCCCTGGCAGAGCCTCTGGCCGATGCCGGCGTAGGTATCCTTGCCGTCTCCACCTTTGAGACGGACTTGATCCTTGTCCGTGAAGAGTCCTTCCAGGCTGCCTGTCGGGCATTGGTCGGAGCAGGGCACACCCTTCTTGAAGCCCAGCAGCCTGCTAGAACCCCAAAGCCACACACATCAAATTACAAAGCGAATAAGAGCGCCCTTGGCGATTGACACAAAAGCCAAAACCCCCTATACTCGAGCCGTCAAAACCCGATCTCCTTTGCCCTCCTCCCGCCCCTCTCACAACTGTGCCCGACCAGGGTGGAGGACACGCCCCGCGTGGCAATCGGCAGGCCGGGAAAAACCCCCGGTTTCGAGGCCCTATGCGCAAAACCCCCAACGGAGCTCCGGAACAAGAGAAGTACTTCGGCATGAGAAGGATGGTCTTCTTCATCATGATTCTCGTGCCCCTCATACCCTTCGTTTTCGTCCTGGGGATCGGCTACTACTATTTCACCGGGTCCCTGGAAACAAAGTCCCTCGCCACGGTCCAGCGCATCGTCGAAGATCACCGCCAAATGATCGATAATTTTCTCAAGGAAAGAAGGGCCAACCTGGAATTCGTGGCCAATTCCTTCACTTACAAAGATCTCACGGAACCCGAGAAGTTCTACCAGGTGTTTACGCACCTCCAGCGCTCTTCCAACGCTTTCCTGGACCTGGGGGTCTTTGACGAGGAAGGCATCCATGTGATGTACCAAGGCCCCTACCGGCTGGTTGGGAGGGACTACGGGAAAGAGGAATGGTTCGGCCATGTCCTCAAGGAGGGTTACTACATCAGCGACGTTTTCCTTGGGTTTCGCAGGATTCCCCACTTCGTCATCGCCATCAAGAAGGAGGAACCCGGTAAGACCTGGGTGCTCCGGGCGACCATTGACTCCTATATTTTCAATGAACTCGTCGAGAAGGTGCGCATCGGAAAAACAGGGGAGGCGTACATCCTGAATGTCCGGGGAATCTTCCAGACCCCACGCCGCTCAGGCGGAAGCCTCCTGGACAAGGATCCCGACAACCTCGAGGAATTGAGATCAAAACATCAACCCGGTGTGTGGACGTTCATCCGGAAAGATGCCCGGGGCGATGAGTACCTTTTTGCCACCACCTGGTTGCTGGACAAAGAGTGGATGCTGGTCGTCCGCCAGGAGACGGCAGACGCTCTCCAGTCCCTCCGTTCCGCTACCACCCTGATCATCATCATCATGATCCTGGGCGGGATAACGATCGGCTTCCTTGCCCACTTCTACACCGGTCAGATCATCCGGCGGATGCAGCGGATCGACACGGAGAAACAGCAGCTCGGGCAGCAACTCGTCCGGGCCACGCGCCTCGCGGAACTCGGCCAGATGGCTGCCGGATTTGCCCACGAGATCAACAACCCTCTCCAGATCATGAAATCCGATTATGCCTTGATCGAAGCCGTTTTTTCCTCCATGAAAAAGAACGGGGAGCTGAAGGATTCCAAGGATATCCGAGACCTGGAAGCCACGTTGGCCCAGCTCAAGCTCCAGATCGAGCGCTGCGCAAAGATCACCCAGGCGATCCTCAAGTTTGGCAGGAAGAGCGAGCCTTCCGTCAAGGATGTGGACCTGGCCGCCTTTATCCCTGACTTGACATCCATGGTCGCGAAGAAGGCGAGCGTTCAAGGGATCAAGCTCAAGGAAGAGATCTCGGCGAAGACTGCTTTCGTTCAAGTTGACCCCTCCCAGCTTCAGCAAGTGCTGCTGAATCTTTTCAATAACGCCATCGACGCCATCACGGAAAGACACGGTTACGAGGGGGGAGAGCTTTCTGTTGTGGCCGCCCCTGACCAGGACGGAATGGTGCAGATCTCGGTAACAGACAACGGGGCGGGCATCAGCCCCGAAAACCTCAAGAAAGTCTTCACGCCGTTCTTCACCACCAAGCCTCCGGGGCAAGGGACCGGCTTGGGACTGTCCGTCTGCTATGGTATTGTTGACGACATGGGCGGTACGATGGAGGTGTCCAGCGAGAAGGGGGTGGGTACCACCTTTACTGTCCGCCTGCCGGCCAGCAAGCCAAGTCAAGTCCAGGGCCGATCGAAAGGGTCCCTCCCACCCAATCAAAATCAGAAGTTCGCTTTTTGACAGGCACGTTATCTTTCAGAGAAAGGGCGATGAGTCATGGACGATAAAATGGAGGAGATGAGGATCATGCTGGTCGATGATGAAGAGGGTTTCCTCTCCACGACCAAGAATGTGCTCGAAAGAAAAGGCCTCACGGTCACGACGGCGACGAGCGGCTCCCAAGCCCTTGAGAAGCTCGTGCAGGAAAACATCGACGTGGTGATCCTGGACGTGAAAATGCCCGGGATGGACGGGGTCACGGCCTTGAAGGAAATCAAGCGCCGGTACCCCTCGATCGAGGTGATCATGCTCACGGGCCACGGCACCGTGGAATCGGCGTTGGAGGGGCTGAGGTCCGGCGCGTCGGACTACCTCACGAAACCCATCGACATCGACGAACTCATCGCAAAGGCGGATGAAGCCTTTGCCAGACGAAAGTACTTGCAGGAAAGGAACCGGATCGCCCAGAGCAGAGGGGCCGCCAAGACCCCGGGCGGTTCTCCGAAGAAATGAAATGGGGCGACCCCTTATCCTGGTTCAGCCTGCTGGGCCCGCTCGCCCGCGAAGGCGAAGTCTTCACGAATGAAAGCTTCCTGCATCCGGCTGGCGGTCTCCTCTGACTTCATCGCCGCATCCATCTGGCGGAAGAACTGGAAAAGCCTGCCCACCATCTCCAACCGGCTCTCCGTCTCCGCCTGAGTTCTCTTGCTGAGCCGTGCTGTCACGGCATCCCCTCTCACATTCGTTGAAAAACCGTAGTGACCGAGGATTCCCCCGATCGCCTTGGTTCGCCGGTGGCGCCGGATGAAGTCGGCCGCCCCTCCGCGGAAAAGCAGGCTGATGTAGTTCTTGTTCAGGGTCTCCCCGCAATAGGCGTCCACGACCGAAAGTGATACCCCACCCTGGCCGTGTAGTTGAGGTACTTGTCAGAGATCAGGGCATAACAGGGATCACGAAACGTGCGTTCCTCCTCAGGGTTGGTGACGGCGTGTCTCGCCATGATGGACATGAACCCCCGAAGGTCCATCGGCCGGGGACCGAAACGGGGGATGCGTTTGTCCAGCATCCCGGCCAGGAGCGCCTTGAGGGGCATGCTCTTGATGTGAGAGGCTTTCAGCCGGCGAGTCCCGGGCGCTGCGTCGATCCCGTCGCCCAGATCGATCACATACAAATCGATCGGAAGGAAAACGTCGAGTTGACTGCTGACGCCTCTCATGTCCCCGAGGTCTTCACC
>JAGUZM010000627.1 GCA_020060805.1 Deltaproteobacteria bacterium
GGCATTGGACAGCATGAGCGACGGCAAGGGCGATCAGCGCCTTTTCCCTCTCCGTGAGCGCTCCCTCTCCGAACACGGCATTATAATAGTCGAAGAACTTCCCGGCCAGTTCAGGGGCTCGCTTCCCGATGTCAGGGAACTTGGATAGATCCTCAGGTTTGTAGTAGGTCTCCATCGTCAACCTCCTTGGTCTCTGGATCGTTTAGCTTTGTTTTTTTCTTACTCTCTTTGCTCCCTCGGGTCCCCGGCTTCCCGCTTCATAGGGCAAAAGCATCTCCTCCCGATTGTCGCACGTCTCGCAACCCTGGAGAATCGGTGTCAGAAACGACCAGCACAGTTCCACCCCATCCTGTCGCCAGAAGAGCATGTGGTCACCGAGCATCACGTCGAGGAGCACTTTTTCATATGCATCGAGGGCGGGGCCTTCGTATCCCTGGAGATAATTGAAATCCATGGTCACTGACCTGAGACAGACCCTTGCGCCCGGGTTCTTGGTCTGGAAGGTCAGTGTGATTTTCTCTTCCGGATAGATCCCGAGGATCAAGCGATTGGCGGAGATGTGTTCTCCCAGGGTCTGCCGGAACATGGAATGGGGAACTTCCTTGTACTGAATCGCTATTTCCGTCTTCTTGGCCCTGAGCCGCTTTCCGGATGTCAGATAGAATGGAACCCCCTGCCACCGCCAGTTGTCCACGAACACCTTCATGCTTGCATAGGTCGGGGTGAGGGATTGGGGGCTCACATCGGGTTCTTCACGGTAACCGGGAACAGGCTTGCCGTCGATCGTTCCCCGATCGTACTGGCCGAGCACAATCTGGTTTGCCAAGTTTTCAGCCTGGAAGGGCCGGAGAGCCCGGTACAGCTTCGCCTTCTCATCCCGCACCAGGTCGGCTTCGAAAAGGGAAGGAGGCTCCATCGCGGTGAGGGCCAGAAGCTGCATCATGTGATTTTGAAACATGTCTCTGAGCACGCCCGACTGCTCGTAATATCCTGCGCGATGCTCCACGCCGAGGGTTTCCGCTGCGGTGATGCTCACATAGTCTATGTAACGCCGGTTCCAGATCGGTTCGAAGATGGCGTTGGCGAAGCGGAACATCAACAGGTTCTGAACCGTTTCCTTGGCCAGGTAGTGGTCGATCCTGAAAATCTGGTGCTCCCCAAAGTGCTCGTGTATCGTGCGGTCCAACGCGACGGCTGTTTCCAGGTCTCTGCCGAAGGGTTTCTCAACGACGATCCTCACCCATCCGCTTCCTTCCTTGTTTTCGGCTGAGAGGTCCGCCTTGCCCAGCATCTGGGCCGCCGTCTCATAAAGCTGGGGAGGAATGGCCAGGTAGAAGATCCGGTTTCCCGACGTGCCATGCTTCTTGTCCAGCTTTCTGAGAGTCCCTGCGAGTTTTTCAAAAGAAGGAAGGTCTTCATAATCCATGGCGGTGTAATGTAGGTGGGGGGCAAACCCACTCCACTTCAGCCGGTCATACTTCCCCGCTTCCTTCAGCGACTTCTTCGCGTGGGTTCGGAACTCTTCATCCCTCCAACCGGTTCGGGCGCAGCCGACGATGGAAAAATCAACCGGAAGCCCGCCGTTACGGTACAACTCGAAAAGCGCTGGGAGCAGTTTCCTTCCCGTCAGATCCCCCGACGCCCCGACGATCACGATGGCACAGGGATCAACGGTGCCCACGACAGGGCACTCCTCTCTTTGGAGCCCGAGCTCCTCGGCCACTCCCTTGACGATCGCCTCGAACGCCCGGTCCTCGCCTCTGGTTTCTCCTTCCATAGCCCTTCGCCTCGCAGTTCGATCCTATTTCTTGCCGGATGCCACGACCGCATGGCCGCCGAATTCCCTTCGCAGCGCTGCGAGCAGCCGGTCTGAGAAAGAATCCGTCTCCCTGGACCGAAACCGGCTCATCAATGACAAGGTGATCACCGGCGCCGGGACCCCGCTTTCGACAGCCTGCGCGACGGTCCACCTCCCTTCGCCCGAGTCTTCAACGTACCCGCGGATATCTGAAAGTTTACCGTTCCTGGCAAAAGCAGCTTCTGCAAGCTCCAGGAGCCACGATCTCACCACAGACCCCTGATTCCAGAGGTGGGCGACCGCTGCGTACTCCATTGAGCCAGCGTAAGGTGAGCCATCGATAATAGCAAAGCCCTCGCCGTACGCCTGCATCATGCCATATTCGATGCCGTTGTGGACCATCTTCACGAAATGCCCCGCTCCCGTGGGCCCGCAGTAAAGATATCCCTCCTTGGGCGCGAGGGCTTTCAGCACCGGCTCAACATGGGTGAACGTTTCCTTCGGCCCCCCGATCATGAGGCAGTACCCGACCTCAAGCCCCCAGATGCCGCCGCTGACGCCCACATCAAGGAATTTTATGTTCTTCTCGGCGAGCATTTCCGCGCGTCGGATGTCGTCCTTGTAATAGGTGTTGCCCCCGTCAATCACGATATCATCCTGGGAAAGAAGATCTCTCAGTTGAAGAAGATGCTCTTCGACAATCTCTCCAGCCGGAAGCATGACCCACACAACGCGCGGTCGAGAGAGTTTTTCAATCACCTCGGGTAGAGAATAGGCCCCCTTCGCCCCTTCTTTGACGATCTCCTCTGTCTTGTCTCTCGTCCGGTTGTAGGCAATCACTTCGTGCCCTCCCTGCAGGAGCCGGCGCACCATGTTCATTCCCATGCGGCCTAAACCGATCATGGCTATCTTCATTTCAAACCCCCAAGGTGAAAAAGTCCAGAATCCAAAATCAAATGACGGTAACTTTCTTTTTCGAAGAATGCGATTTTGCCTCTTCTTATCCAGCGGCCGGTCGTTTTGAATTTCCTCGAATTTCCGCCTTCCGGTTTCCGGCTTTCATTCTCCGCACGCCCTCCCTTTCAGGTGGAAGAAGAACTTGAGCCCTTTCCTCACCCTCTCTGAGAAGATCTTGGGCGAGAAGAAAGTACCTGCCACACGCTTGTTGATCTCCCCCAGGGTTGGATAGGGGTGGACAGCTGATGCGAGGGTGGAAAGCTTCACCTTCCCGTTGAAAATCGCCACCCACTCGCTCAACAGTTCTCCAGCCTGCGGCCCCAGGATCTGGACACCGATCGGTTTTTCGCTCTTGTCCAGGATGAGTTTCACCTTTCCCACCTTCTCTCCTTCCGCAAGGCTTCGGTCATTGTCTCGGAATGCTTCTGAAAAGACCGAGTACTCGATCCCCGCCTCTTTTGCCCGCTTCTCATTCATGCCGATGCTGGCCAACTCAGGGTCGGTGTAGGTACACCATGGGAGAAAGGTATAATTCGCTTTTCTGGGGAGATGGAAAATGGCATTGCTCACCACAATGCCCCCTTCGTAGCCTGCGGCGTGGGTGAATAGAAACTTCCCCGTCACATCTCCGGCTGCGTAAATGTGCTTTTGAGAGGTCCTGAGCCTTTGATCTACCTTAACCCCTCGCTTGTCAAGCTCAATTCCGATCCTCTCCAGGTTGAGACCCTCGACATTGGGATCGCGCCCCATGGCCACCAGTATTTTCTCCGCTTTCAACGAGGTCTCCCTGCCCTGCGCGTCCTTGACCAGGACTTCTTTTTCCTTGCCCAGATCCCCCACCCTGAGAACCGAGGCTTTCAGATAAAAGGTAACCCCTTCGGAGCTGAGCGACTCCATGACCTCATCCGCCATGTCTTTGTCTTCTTTGGTCAGGATCTGCCCGCTTCTCTGGACCACGAAAACCCTGGTTCCCAGGCGACAGAAGGCTTGGGCCATTTCAATCGCTATGGGGCCTGCACCTAGGATGATCATAGATTCAGGCAGGCGGTCCAGGGAAAAGATATCCTTGTTCGTGATGTGTGGGGTTTCATCCAACCCCTCGATACGGGGTCTATCCGGTGATGAGCCTGTCGAGATGACCCAGTTTTTGGCTGAATAGGTTCTCCCATCCAGCCGGATTTCATGCTCATCCTTAAAGGTTGGTGTGCCGAATTCCACTTTCGCTCCCAGATTGCAGAACCGCTCTTCAGAATCATGCTTTTGAATCGTGCTGATGACCGACTGAATTCTTTTCCTGACTTCCCTGTAATCCACGGGTGGCACATCAACCTTGGGAAGGCCATAGGCATCCGCATGCTTCATAAAATGATAGATGTGAGCAGTCCTTATCAGCGTTTTGCTCGGCACACACCCGTAATGCAGGCAGTCGCCTCCCAGCTGTTTCTCCTTCTCCACCAGGAGTGTTTTTGCTCCCAGCTGAGCTGCGCCTGCCGCAACGGTCAGGCCGGCTGCTCCGCCGCCAATGATACCCATGTCATATTCGTACTTCGCCATTCTTCCCTCCTTGCCCGGGCGGTTGAACTCCCTGCCCTCCAGAGATCCGTCGCCGGAACTCCGGGGTCCCGGGTCTCCCTGGGGCGGACGGGCTCACCCCTCCTGATGCTGGTAAAGCCCTTCCTCTACGGAATCGAATTTCAGTTAGCCCCCACGACACTTACAACTCAGCCAACCGAGTCCGGTAACGAAAAAGCACATGTCCTATCGTGTACCTTATATTTCCTAACTTCAATGTCATTTCGAACGAAGTGAGAAATCTAACGTTTCAGAGTAGTTAAAAGATCTCTCCCTGCGGTCGAGA
>JAGUZM010000356.1 GCA_020060805.1 Deltaproteobacteria bacterium
GCGTGGGGGGAAGCAGGCTGCGGGCAATCAAATCGGGTTATATATATTTCAGCATGAGGCACTACCTCAAAAATCCCCTCTTTGTCGACAGGGAAATAGAGAAAAAACGATTCTTGGTACCGGTATCGGAAGACATCCGGGAGATGCGAGCGGTTTACAGGCTCAATGACTTGGGCTGGTTCATCTGGGACAACCTTGACAAAAAGGATGGTCCGGAAGGTCTCACGTCTCTCATCTGCGGTAAATACGGTGTCGATAAGGCGACGGCCCTCCGGGATCTCAGGGCCTTTCTGTCGGACCTTCTCCGCATCGGTGCCCTTTCACTGAAGGAGAAGACCTAGAGTGTCGCGGCGATTGAGAGTGGCAAGAGGCGTCATCCGTTATTCCCTCCGAAAGTCCCTGTGGGTTGTCGTATCGCCCATGGGAGAGGGCTTTGAAAGATGCCGCCTCTTGAACCGATCCCAGGCAGCCATCCTCGATTTCTTTCTGAGCGCTCCGGACCGCGACGAGGAGGCCATCCCTCCTCGGATGAAAGCCCAGGTGGAGAAGTGGCTTTCTCCTGAATTTCCTTTACTGGAGGAAGCCGCGGAACCGAAGCCCATCCAGAAATATGAGCAGCTGGCCATAGGTATCTACCGGGAGTACCTGTCCGCCAGGGGCCTCGAAGGCTACCACGACCTCGCCCCCTATTATCAGCACAAGATCCAGGATCCCTTCAGGCAGTTCGACAAGGTCGAAACAACCGTAAGCCATCTCTACCGCAAAGGCCATCCCGCCCTGGGAGGCAAGAGCTATGGGGAGAAATTTGCGCAAGCCCTTGTTCAGCGACGGGCGATCAGGGGAGGGGCTTCCATCCTTGAAGTCGGATGCGGTACCGGGCTGTTTGGGCTGGCCTTCCTCTCGGAAGTCAAGAAATCAGCTCCCACCCTGTACAGGACGCTTCACTACACCTTTTTCGATCTTTCTCCTGCCATGACGGCATCCCAGAAGCAGCTCAACAAGAAACACCAAAAGATCATTTCCTTTTCCCATGGTGATGCCGCGGCCTGCGACTTCTCCAGGAAGGCTTATGACCTCATCATTTCCAACGAGATGATCGCGGACCTGCCGGTCATCAAGCTCAGCCGGAAAAGAAGCAGGAAAAAAGGCCCCGAAGGAGAGGCTTGGGACCTCTCAAGAAAGCTGGGATTGGACTTCAGCGACGGGCCCCCTGATTTCATCCTGAATCTCGGTTCCCTCAGGTTTCTTTCCAACCTGAGCCGGGCCTTGAAGCCCGGAGGCAAAGCTTACATCGTGGAATACGGCAGCCCCCACGGATATCCTGTCGAGCACTTCATAACGGATCATAAAGAATATTCCATCCATTTCGGCCACCTTCTCGGGGCGGCTCCACCGCTGGGCCTGGAAGGAACGCTGCATGTGTTGACCGACTTCCTTGGTTTCTATCCCAGCCTGGAAGTGCTGGACAGCTTGTCTCACTCTGCCCTCTTCACTCACCTGTTGCCCTTTCTCGGTATCGAGGCGGACGTCCAGCGGGTATACACAAAGCCCCTGCTGATGAGATCCTTTCCAAGAATAATGTCCAAGGTCGAAAACCTCTCTTACGTCCCTCTCCGGTCCCTGAAGGGCATCGCATATCCTGACGGGTTCTATGTTCTCGAGTTGCTGAAGAAGGCAGGCTGACAGGTTCGGTGGTCCAGGGATGCCTTATTGAACTGGTTCCTGGACAAGGGCGCAGCTCCCGTCCTGCGCGGCAGGGAAGAAGACATGAAAGGAGGTCCCCCCCGAGAAGTAGCAGTCTTTCTCTGTCTTGCAGAATTTGCAATCCCTGATCCTTCCAGGGCAAAGGTCGCTGTCTTTGGGAATGTACTTGCACCGGGTGGACTGCATCTCGATTCTGAAGTTGTACCGCTCTCCGAAGATCTTCATCCGGAGGAGATCCGCCCCTTTTCCGCCCGCATAGAAGTCGTAAGGCCTTCTCGAGGAGTAGTTCATCGTCTCCTGGGTGCTGAAAAACCCTTCGAATATCCGGTCCTTGTTCTCGTCCGTGATCCCGATGCCGCAGTCATAGACCACCAGCTCCGCACCCTCCCCCTTCCTGTGCACGATGACCTCGACCCGGCCCTGATCCGGTGTTGCCTCAACGGCATTCCTGATCAAGCCGTCCACCACCTTTTCAAGCACGTCCTCGGGCACGCAGATCTTCGGCACGCTTTCCGTATGGGTAGTGATTTCAACCTCCCTGTGAGCGTAGGCCGGTTTCATCTCCTCCATACGCCCGGTCACGTACTGATCCAGAGATATGTCGGTAATCTTGCTTTCCTTGGGGCCGTAGATCTCGTCGATCCTGCTTCGGATGGTCTCAACGATTTTTCCCTCCCCCACTTCCTGAGCCACGAGCGATTCCAGCTCATCCGCACACTGATCCAGGAGCAGGTTGAGGAGTTCATAGGTCTTGTACTCCCTTTCCTGCATGATGTCCTGCACCTCGTACTGAATCTCCAGGATGCGGTCGATGTTCCTCGACGCCCTTTCGACGGTCCCCTTCCAGCTCTCATCGGGGAGAGACTCCAGTTTCTTCGACAGGATCCTGATCGAGGCGAGGAGGATGGAGACCGGTGTTTTCAGTTCGTGGGATAGACGATTGATGACCCTGTCTTTGGCGCGGTTCAGGCTTCGCACCTCGCGGTATGCCTGCTCAATCTCCTTCGAAAACCGGGCATTTTCGATGGAAAGGGCGACCGTCCCTGCAATCAGGTTCAAAAGTTCGATATCCCCGTGATCGAAAACCCCCTCCTTCCTGTTGATGGCGCAGAGTACGCCGATGATCCGGTCGCTCGACCGAAGGGGCACATCCAGCATGCTCCGGGACTTGAACCCCAACTGCTCATCCACCAGGCTGTAATAATCCGGGTCTTTGGACGTATCGTGAACGATCACCGCCTCCCCGGTCCGGATCACCTTGCCTGATATGCCCCGCTCGGCGGGGTAGCGGACCTCTTTTGCCCTTCTCTGGGTGTCCCGGTCATCGTAGGCAGCGCCCATGAAAAAGAGCTCGTTCTTTTCTTCATCGAGAAGGATGACGAGGGCCCCCTCCACATTCAGGAGGTTCTTCACCTCTGTGCTGACATAATCCAGAAGGTCTTCCAGGGCCGGGTATGACGGCAGGGCCATGCTGATCCGCAGAAGGGTATCGTTCGTTTCCGCCAGCTTTTTCTCCTGAGAGATGTCTCGCAGGAGAACGAGTTCGCCCGCCGGCCTGTCTCCGGTTTCAAAGAAAACCGCCCCGCTCATCATCACATCGAGAACCCTGCCGTCCTTGGTCAGCCTTCTGCTTTCGTGCCTCGGGATCGCTTTGTCCTCGAAAAGCTTCTTGAGGCTCTTCTTGGTCTCTTCCTCCAACCCTTCAGGAACGTAGGGAATCGTCCTGCCCTGCAATTCCTGGAGAGTCCAGCCGAAGGTATCGGTGAAGGCAGGGTTGAGGTAACTCACCTTGCCGTCCAGGGTGAAAACCACCATCGGATAGGGGATGAAATCCAGCAGGGTCTTGTACTGTTGTTCCGCCACGCGGCTCGCTTCGTAAGCGCATTGATAGCGTATCTCCGACTGTTTGATCTCTTCCTGGGCCCTGAATCGCTCCGTCACATCCCTGGCAATACCGCGGAACCCGACCTTCTCGCCCTCATCGTTGACGATAAGACTGGCGGAGAGTTCGATGATCCGTTTCCGTCCCCCCTTGTCGATCGTCTCCCAGATCAGGTCCTTGAACCCTTTGCCCGTGGTGTATATCCTGTTGAAGATCTCGAATGCGGCCCGAACGCGATCCTGATCCATGAACTTACTGAAGTTCCGGCCCAGGATTTCTTCCCGGGGGAATCCGAAAACATGACAGAGAGCGTCGTTGAAGTAGAGGAAATTCCCGCTGAGATCGACCTCATACACCCCATCGTCGATATTCTCGATAAAGGCTTTGTACCTTTCTCCGGTAAGGGTGTCAGCGGCGGGGGTCTTCTTCCTTTTGCTCACCCCGATTCCTCCCTTTCCGGTTCGGGATCGCTTCCCTCCCCTGTTTTCCCTCTTTTCCTTGGGACCCTTCTTCTCCACGTCGCCTGCTCCCGGACCTTCGGTTAGTGTTACAATAGATTTATTCTTTTTGCTTATGCCGCGATGCCTCCCCAAACCTTGGTCGCCTTTGGCGCCGCCATGAGTCTGGCGGGTGAACCTCTTCCACACATTGGGGGGAGAGGGCGGAGCCTGCCCCGTACTCGATACGGGGGTGAGTGGGAACTTTCAGGAGATCTCTAACCTTTGTATTAGCAGGTTGCTGAAAAAGCCCCTGCTCGCAGGCTGCTCAAAAACGCCCAGATGCAAGGCGCGCGAAATCCCGAGGAGCGAGGCGTACATATAAGTACGCCGCAGCAACGAGGGATGACCCGTCCTCCGCAGTAGCACTGCTACGGAGGATGGAGGGTAACGCAGCAGATGGGTGTTTTTCAGCAGCCTGTTAGGCATCTTATAAGACGTTGAAGGCCTTTGTCATTACAATTATCTTGTCACGATTTTCCACGTTGTGGTATACTTTCATAGTCTTATCAACGCACTCTTGTGCTTCGTTGGGTCCTTTCCAGCGCTGCCTTCGAGAACGCCACGCACCGCTTCAGGGCTTTGAAAAGAGCCAAGAGCAGTCTCCTCTTTCAGGAGGTCTTTGTGAAGAAAGCCTTTTCCACAATCGTTCTTTTGTTTTTGGCCCTGGTCTTTCCTTCTGCGACTCTTCTCCACGCTTCATCCGGCCCCAAGATCGTGATCGAAGACAAGGAATTCGATTTCAAGGAAGTACCGGAAGGCAAGGTCGTTGAGCACACGTTCAAGGTCCTGAATCAAGGCGACCAGCCTCTGCTGATCCACACGGTCAGGCCCGGGTGAGGCTGCGCGGTCGCTTACTTCGACAAGACCATCCCCCC
>JAGUZM010000233.1 GCA_020060805.1 Deltaproteobacteria bacterium
CACCACCACCTTCGCACCCCGCTTCGCCAGCTCCAGAGCATACACGCGACCCAGGCCACCCCCAGCCCCGGTCACGATCGCTACCTGGCCGTCAAAACGAATGCCCCCCTGTTTCCTTCCCATCGCCTCCCGGCTGAGCCACTCAACCACGCCCCGGTCAAGGACCACTTCGCCCGTTTCCCCATTGACTGTCCGGAAAAAAGCCTTTCCTTCTTCCTCTCTCCATATCTGGGTTTTGATCGGAACACCCGGGTACAGGGGTCTTGAAAAGCGGGCTTTGATTCGGCTCATTCTCTCCGGCTCACCCGGAAAAAGATGCTGGATCACCGCCCGGCATGCAAAACCGTAGGTGCAAAGGCCGTGCATGATGGGTTGTTTGAACCCCGCCATCCTGGCAAACTCCGAATCCACATGGAGGGGAAAAATATCCCCCGACAGGCGGAAAAAGAGAGGCTGGTCGCCGGTCGGCCTGTCCGGCACCTCCACATCAGGCTGTCTTTCGGGAAAAGGGGCCTCCTCTTTCGGCGGCTTTTCCCCGCCGAACCCTCCGTCCAGGCGCGCGAGAACGGTGGCTATGCTGGTGTAGAGTTTCTGGCCCTTCGAGTGGCGGGGCTCGAACTTTGCCACGATGACGGCGCCCTTCTCCTTGCCCCTGTCATGATAGTGGGTAATCGCACCTTCTGTGATCAAGATCCCTTCAGGAGGAATAGGATTATGAAAAATGAGCTCCTGCTCGCCGTGCAGAATCCCGGCCAGATTGACCTTGCTCACGGCAGCCAGTTCGGGCATGAAGTCGTAGAGGGTGACCGTGCTGAAGCTCGGCAGGACCTTGAGGTCTTTTTCATAGCAGTACTGGAGTTCGGAGAAGCCGGATCCCACGCCCAAAGCATAGGTCACGGCGTCTTTCCAGGTGTACGCCTTCCTCAGAGGGCCGATCTTCTTCCCGATTGCTTCAAGATTCAGGGCCATCCTGTTTCCTCCTTTTTCACCTTCTCCTCGGATACGGCTCTCGAGGCCGCATACACGATTCCTTGTTTAATCAGCTCTTCGATCCTCCCCGGCGAATACCCGATCTCATCGAGGATTTCGACGGAGTCCCTCCCGACCCCCGGCGCCGGGTCAGGGGCATCCGGTTGCGACCCTGAAAACTTGATCGGTAGGCCGATCCCCTTGAGGTTCACCCCTTCCCCACAGTCCATTTCGATAATCATTTGCCTCGATCGCAGGTGGGGATCGTTTTCGATGTCTGCGAGTTCATGCACCGGGCTGAGGCACGCATCATGGGCTTCCGCAAGCTCAAGCCATTCCTTCCTCGTCTTCTCTTTGAACAGGCTCCCCACTTCTTTTCGAAGCCCCCTGCCTTCCTCGCCGGTCGAGAACTGGCGCGGCATCCAATCCTCTCTCCCGACCATCCGGCAGAAATTGATCCAGAATTTCGGTTCCAGGGCCCCCAGGCTGACAGGTTTGCCGTCCGAGCAACGATAGACACCGTAAAAAGCAAAGGAACCGTCCAGGAGATTGATCGGAGAATCAGGTCCCTGCGCTCCCCACTGCTGGGCCAGTTGCAGGGTGAGCAAGGGGAGGACGGCATCCGTCATGGCCACGTCCACTCTTTCGCCCTTGCCGTTTTTCTCCCGGCGCCATAGGGCAGCCATGCAGCCGATGATCGCCATGTAGGACCCTCCCGCAACGTCGGCGACTTGAAACCCGGGAAGGACGATCTCATCTTCTTGTTTCACCAGGGAGAGCAACCCTGCCATGGAGATGTAGTTTATGTCGTGGCCGGCTTTCCGGCTGTACGGCCCGTCCTGCCCAAAACCTGTCAGAGAAAGATAGATGATTTGCGGGTTGAAAGAGGCCGCCGCACCATAGCCGATGCCCATGTTGTCCAACACACCGGGCCGGAATTGCTCCACCACCACATCCGCTTTTTTCACCAGATCGAAGAAGACTGACCGGCCCTCCTCCCTTCGGATATCCAGGGCGAGGCTCCGCTTCGATCGGTTCAGGGCAAAGTAGGCGACCGACTCATTCCCGGAAAAGGGCGGCAGGTAATGGATAGGATCCGGATGGTTCGGGTGCTCGACCCGCACCACTTCAGCACCCAAATCGGCCAGTATCATGGTGGCAAGGGGCCCTGGGTATAGGGTCGTCAGATCGATAATCCGAATCCCCTGCAGGGGTCCCTGTCTTTTCCCCATGACCTGCCTCCTCTCCCCGGGTGAAGCCGGAGGGATCGTCCTTTTCTTAATCCGGGTGAGCCGTCCTAGGATCTCGAAGCTGCGAAAGGCGGTATCAGGATGAATTTCAGCGTTTCCTTTGAAAAAGTCAAAGGGATTCTTGAACCACCCTTACAGAGCACTTGCATTCGGGTGGTTTGTATCCTAAACTCCAATCGTGTGATGAGAAGCATGTCCCGTCCCTGCGGGGGCTGTCTGCGGGGGGTCCCGTTCCCTCCGCGATCCGGGGCATCCTCTGTTGACATTATCTTGTGAAAGCCATAGCTTAGGCCTGAAAGAAAAATCCTGAGCGTCGGGGGAGAATCGTGGAAAAGATCATCGAAAAAGCGCTCCGGGAAAGCCTCAAAGCCAAAGAGGACTTTGTGAAGGAGAACACCCGGAGCCTCGTCTTCGTCGCGGAGAAAATCGCATCCGCCTTCACGGGGGACCGCAAGCTTCTGCTTTGCGGCAACGGCGGGAGCGCTTCGGATGCGCAGCACATCGCGGCTGAGTTCGTCAACCGGTTCATGCTGGAGCGGCCGCCCCTGCCCGCCATCGCCCTGACCACCGATACGTCGATCATCACGAGCATCGGTAACGACTATTCCTTTGAGGATATCTTCTCCAAGCAGATCAAGGCGATCGGCATGGAAGGGGACGTCCTCCTGGCCATCAGCACCAGCGGAAACTCCCCGAACATCGTCTCCGCCGTCAAGACCGCCCGGGGCCAAGGCCTTTACACTATCGCCCTCACCGGGGGGGACGGGGGGCGACTCGTAAGCCTGGTGGATATGGCCCTGGTGGTCCGAAGCAACACCACGGCGAGAATTCAGGAATCCCACATCTTTGCGGGCCACATCATCTGTCAGCTCGTGGATCATATTCTTTTCCTGCACGGCACGAAGGAGGATCAGTAAAAGGGTGAAAGAGTGGAAACCCATATCCCTCGAAGGGGTGAAGTCCTATTCGCTGAAAAAAAGGGCCAGCAAGGTGAAGCGGGGCGATTTCGCTCAGCCCTGGAAACCGGGCGGTGATCTCAGGCAATGGGTCGGCTCCCTCCCCAGGATCCTTGCAGCGAGCGATTTCAGGGTCGTTGTGGAGCGGGTCGTGAAAGCCCGCAGGTCAGGCAAAATCGTCCTCCTGGCCATGGGGGCTCATCCGATCAAAGTCGGGCTCAACCCGGTCATCATAGACCTGATGGAAAGGGGAATCGTCCAAGGCCTTGCGATGAACGGGGCAGGCATCATCCATGACACCGAGCTCGCCATGGCGGGACACACATCCGAGGACGTGGCTGCCCACTTGGGGGAGGGGAAATTCGGCATGGCTGAAGAGCCGGCAGAATTCCTGAATCAGGCGGTGGCCGAAGGTGCGGACCGGGGCATCGGCCTCGGCCGAGCCGTCGGGGAGAAGATCGCCCGGGGCAAATGGCGTTTCAAGAGCCAGAGCCTTCTGGCGAGAGCCTTTGAGCTGGGTGTTCCCCTGACGGTGCACGTGGCCATCGGTACGGACACGATCCACTTTCACCCGGGTGTGGACGGCTCCGCCATCGGAAAAACCTCGCACCTGGATTTCCGCCTGTTCGCCAGCCTCGTGTCAAAGCTCGAGGGCGGTGTCTTCATCAATCTCGGCTCGGCGGTCATCCTTCCCGAAGTCTTCCTGAAAGCCCTCTCCCTCGCGAGGAACCTGGGGTTTCCCGTGAAGAGGTTCACCACCCTCAACATGGATTTCATCAGGCACTACCGGCCCATGACCA
>JAGUZM010000111.1 GCA_020060805.1 Deltaproteobacteria bacterium
GTCAGGGCACTTCCCGTCCACGAGTTCCCGTTCCGTGTAGAAGCGCTCACAACCGAAACAGTAAAGCCCCGAGTAATCGGCGAAGTAGATGTCCCCTTGCTCTTTCACCCGGTTGAGGATCAACCGCACGGCTTCCTGGTGGGCCGGATCGGTGGTGCGGATAAAATCGTCATGGCTGATGTTGAGCCTTGGCCAGAGGTCTCTGAACAACCGGCTCATTTTATCCACATAGTCTTTGATCGGCTCCCCCGCCTTTTCAGCAGCGCCGACGATCTTGTCCCCGTGCTCGTCGGTCCCCGTGAGAAAATAGCTTTCCCTGCCGCTCAAGACGTGAACCCGCTTGAGAACATCGCCGACGATGGTCGTGTAGGCATGCCCCAGGTGCGGTTCGGCATTGACGTAGTAAATGGGTGTCGTGATGTAGAATGGTTCTTTCAACGGATGCCCTGGTTACTCCCTTCCTTCCTCTTTGAAAATCCGAATCCCGAAATACGAAACTCGAAACAATGAATTACCCCGCAGCAAGCTGCGAGGTATCGTCTTGTGTCTTTGACCGTCTTTCCGTGCTTGACTGAGCCTGCCCCGTACTTGATACGGGGGAATCCAGTTTGGTTTCCTGTATACCGGCTGGAGTTTATCCCGGACTTGATCCAGGGCCGGTATGACGAATCCGCGGCAAGCCGCGGGGAATGAAACCCATAGCGATTCAAACGACAAAGACAGAAGTTCCTTCTGCCATCATCCGCATGGGGAGCTGTTTCGGTCATTGAGATATTCGAATTGGTCTAGGGTTTCGCGCTTCGGATAGCCGATTTATCGGGTTCAACCCACGATCACACGATTCAGCGGGATGAGAGTCAAGAACTCGAGTTCTTCTGCGGCGCCGGCTCCCTGATGATGTCGTCAAAAGAGATCTCCTTCTCTTCTCCGGATTCCAGGGTGATCGTCATCCTCTCTGTCAGGATGTTTTGCCGGATCACCTTGCCCGTGCCGTAAACGGTGTTCACTTTCTTGCCGACCTTGGGCAGATCCTTTCGCGCTTTTTCATAATAGTCGAACTCATAATTGAGGCAGCACATCAGCCGGCCGCACATTCCCGATATTTTTGCCGGATTGAGGGAGAGGTTCTGCTCCTTGGCCATCTTGATCGAAACAGGGGCGAAATCTCCCAAGAAAGAGGCACAGCACAGATGGCGGCCGCAGGTTCCCAGCCCTCCCACCATCTTGGCCTGGTGCCGGACGCCGATCTGCTTCATTTCAATGCGCATCCGAAAACGGTGCACCAGATCCTTGACGAGTTCCCGAAAATCGACCCTCCCGTCGGCCGTGAAGTAGACAATCGCCTTGGCGGTATCGAAAAGGCATTGCACGGAAACGAGACACATGGGCAGGGATCTCTCTTTGATTTTCGCAAGGCAGAAATCGAAGATATGATTCTCGAGCTCCGAATTCCGGCGATGTTTTTCCGCCTCCCCCCCGCTCGCTACGCGAAGGACCTTCCTGAGGGGCCTCTGCGCGGTTTCCACGGCCGGGAACTGCGGCTCGCAGAGGACCACGCCGAAGGCCTCTCCGGTTTCCGACTCGACAATGACTTGATCGCCCCCATGGAGGGGCATCTCTCCTGCGTCAAAAAAACAGACCTTCCCGTATTTTCCTGTTTGCACACGAACGATCATCGTCAATGGTTTTCCCGATCACCTCCTCCGCCCGTCTCCCCCATGAAACCTCTCAGACCAAGGAGCAGATTTTCCATCATCAGGTCCAGGTTCCTCGAACGGCGAAAGTCGCGTTCACCCTGGTCTATGAGAAGCAGGCTCGACACCAGTTGATCGATTCTAAAACCTTGAGCCGCTTTTTTCAACTCGGAATAGAGATCCCCGTTGATGAGACTCTCCGGGGGCCCTTCGCCCTTCACGACCAGCAGATCCCTGTACCAGGTCTTCCAGACGTTCAAAAGAGGGAGGATGTCCCCATCCTTCTCCTGGTCCTGGCCTTTCTCCTTCCCCGTAAGCCGCAACGCCATTTCAACCGCCTCGATCTCGGAGATCGCCTTCAGGCTCATCAGGGTTGTGATGTACTCCGCCCTCTTTTCCAGGATCCCCTCCTCCCACATCTCCAGAGCCTTTCCAAGGCTTCCTTCCGCAATCCTGGCGAGAAGAGAGGCCTTGTCGCGACCCATCTGGGTTTTCTCCTCGAGCCATGGCGCTGCCAGAGAAGCGGGGATCGGCCTGAATCCCACGTTCTGGCACCGGGATACGATCGTGGGGAGGAGGTCCAGGGGCTCCGATGCGTTTAGAATCAAGATGTTTCCAGGAGGAGGCTCCTCGAGGGTCTTCAAGAAAGCATTGGCCGCCTCCATCGTCATCCTTTCTGCGGAGCGGATAATCACCACGCGGCAGCGGCCGGAAAGGGGCTTGAAACCCATCTCCCGGTCTATTCCCCTGACCTGCTCTATTTTGATGAACTGGCCGTCAGGCTCAATGACCTGAAGGTCGGGGAAATTCCCACCGGCCCATTGCCGGCATGAGACGCACTCCCCGCAACCCTCTCCCTCCTTTGCCTCCGCGCAGTTGATCGCCTGAGCGAGGGCGAGGGCGGTCGTGGTTTTTCCGATCCCCGGTATTCCTGTAAACAGATAGGCATGGGGTAGTTTCCCCAGGGCCATCGCCTGTTTAAGAAACCCGATCGCTTTGTCCTGGCCAATGATTTTCGAAAACGGGATAAAATCCATAGGGCATCGCCTCGGAGGGTCAGGCTCCTTTGCCCTCCTCTGGGATTACGGCCGGCCCCGGGTCAACCCCGGCGGGCGAGCCTCTCCCCACTCAGGGCAAGGAGTCGTCTGATCCGCTTGAAGATCCTCTCCTCCACCTCATCCGCGCTCCCGTCAGCCCGAACCACCAGGAACCTCTTCGGTTCCCTGCGGGCCAGGGTCAAGTAGCCCTTCCTCACCTTCTGATGGAAGCGCCTATCCTCATTCTCAAAGCGGTCTTGACCTTTGGCTCCATCCGCCCTGTTGCGGGAAATCGCCCGCGTCAATCCCACTTCCACCGGGCAGTCGAGCAACACGGTGATGTCCGGCCGAATACCCTGGGTCACCTTGGTGTTGAGGAGTCGCACAAGGGCCATGTCCTGGCCCCGGGCCAATCCCTGATAGACGACGGTGGCATCCGAAAAGCGGTCGCAGAGAACCCACGCGCCTTGTTCCAGGGCAGGCTTGATGATCTCCTCCACATGCTGAGCCCTTTCAGCAGCGTAGAGCATCAACTCGGCCAGGGGCGAGAGCTCCCTGTTCCTGGAGTCGAGGAGAATGCGCCTGATTCGCTTCCCGATGCGCGTCCCCCCCGGCTCAAAAGTGAGCCGCACCGGGATGCGAAGGCCTGCCAGCCTGCGTGCGAGGCGCCTGATCTGGGTCGACTTGCCGCATCCCTCTATGCCTTCAAAGGTGATGAACATCCTTGGCTCCTGAAAGAGGTTGGGGATAGGACCGAGGCGTGACTTTGCCATGCTCGGGGCGCGGAAAACCTCGGTCCCCGGTGCTTTGAAAAACGCGTCGAGTATAGGCGAAAAGGCTCCAACAATCAAGAGTGGAGAGCGACGACATCGAAGCGGAAAAAGGATTCCGCCCCCTCAGCTTATTTTGTTGACAAAAAAGAAAAAATGGATAGTTTACGCTGTACTTGTTTTTTGACCGTGCCCTCACACAAGATTCGATCTTCCGGCGCAAGCATTCAATCGATGGCGGCCGAACGTTTTTTTCGGAGGAATGGATCATGAAATTGAGTAAGGACAAAAAACCGAAGGCGCCGACGAAAAAAAGATCCTCAGGAAAGGGTGTGAAGGTCCCCGCAAAAGCCCGCCCCAAGATGAAAGCCGCTCCCAAGAAAAAAACGCCCGCGAAAGCGACTCTCAGCGCGAAAAAAACGCCACGGAGAGCCCCGAGGGATGCGGTGGATTTTCGCAAGACCTTCATGGACAGCCTCGTGGAAAAGCGAAATGAGCTGCTGGCAACCCTGGAGAGGCTGATGAGCAGCCGCAGGGAGTACAACGGCCACCTGACTGCCGGTGATTTCATCGACGAGGTGGATGATGCTCAGCGGGAAATCTCGGCCTACGGGCACTACAGCCTCATCGAGAGAAAGAACCGGGAGCTCCAGAAGATCGAGTACCTCATCGAAAGGATCAAGAAAGAGGAGGCCGGGTTTGGCTCCTGCGAGGAGTGCGGCCAGCCGATTCCCAGGGAGCGTTTGATGGTCGTCCCCGAGGCGACCCTGTGCGTGGCCTGTCAACGGGAGCTTGAAAAGATCGACCAGAGAAAGGCCATGGCTGCGAGCACCTTTTCAGGCCTCGGCTCCCCTACCCGCAGGGAGGTGACCTGGGAGACGACCGAGAGTTCCGAAGATGAGGACAATCTCACCATCGAGTATCACATCGGCACCATGCCGAGCGTTGACATCGAAGACACCGAAACCGAGACCCCCTCCGAAGACAAAGAAGAAAAATAATCCCCTGAACGAGCGAATCGAAGGGAGGGCCTCGTCCCGAAAGCTTTGGCGGCAGCCGTCAGCCTTGAGAACGGACAGAGGGAAAGAGGGATCTGTCCGTGTGGGGGATGAACCTCGCGGCGCTGAAGAGATTCATGAAATCCTGATTCACATTCAGTTCCACGTAGGTCACCTGGTCGCGGATGCCGCAGATCCTTTCTCTCGCCCGGGCGGAGAGGAGGGTTTTGGTCGCTCCGGCGAGAGAGGTGTTGCCGAGGGGTTTGTACGTCTCCCGCGGCAAATCCGGAACCATCCCGATGGTGATTGCCGATTGTGGATCGATGTAGGCCCCAAAGGTCCCTCCGATAAAAAAGTCCTTGAAATCTCCCAGGGAGACATTGGCCATCCGGCTGAGCGTGGTCAGGATCGTGTACATCGCCGCCTTTGAACGCAAAAGCGCATCGATATCCGGCTGGCTCAGGACCAATGCCTTCCCGGTCGCAGTTTTTTCCTCCTCCACGAGAACATAGCTTGTCAGCCCTTCGACTTCCCTGAGCCGACTCCCGCATTTTTCGCCCACGTACTTTCCCTGCACGTCGATCATCCCTGCCAGATAGAGCTGCGCCACGAGGTCAATGAGCCCGGAGCCGCAGATGCCGATCGGCGGTCTGCCGTCAATCGTCCTGATCTGGAATTCTCCCGTGGATGGATTCCGGCTCACCTTGTCTATGGCACCCGGTCCGGCCGTCATGCCGATGCCCGCCACCCCTCCCTCCAAGGCAGGGCCGGCTGCGCCGGCACAGGCCATGAGCCAATCCTTGTTCCCCAGGACGATCTCCGCATTCGTCCCCACGTCAACCAGGATGGAGATTTCCTCCCTTTCCGCCATGCCCGACACCAGGATTCCGGCGATCAGGTCGCCCCCAAAATAGCTCCCCGCGTTCGGAAAAACGAGAATCGGCGCATCCCTGCGGATTCTTAACCCCACCTCCGAAGCCTTGAGGATAGGCACCCTGTTGACCGCCGGGATGTAAGGCTCCCGGCATATCCAGTGCGGATCGACCCCCAGGAAGAGGTGGGTCATGGTGGTGTTGCCGGCGACCGAGGCGGCCACGACAGAGGCCGCCTCGACGCCCTCCCCTGCGGTCAGGCCCTCGATGGCCTGGTTGAGTTTTTGCACCAAGCGCCCCTGAAGCGCGGCAAGCCCTCCCTCCTGATCTGCGTGATGGATTCGGGTGAGAATATCCAGCCCGATCTCTGTCTGGGGGTTGATGAAAGAGGTTTCTCCCCGGGTCTCCCCGCTCTCAAGGTCGATCAACCGGGCAACGACGGTTGTCGTCCCGAGGTCCACGGCCACGCCGTAGATCGGAGGGCTGGCAGAGGCGGGCCAGATGTCCATCACATGCCAGGAGCGGCTTCCCTTGTATAGAAGCGCGCTCACCCTGTAACCACAAGCTCTCAGCAGGGAGGGCAGTTTCCTGATCAGGGGCAGGCCGACAAAGACCGGGTTCTCACCGAGGGCCTTTTCAACGCTTCTTGAAAAACGGTCCGCATCGCCCGTGTTGTCCTTCAGGCTGGGGGGAACGATCTCAGGGGAAACAACCTTGATCCAGCGCTCAGCAGTCTCCAATCGACCCATCGTGAGTTCCCTTTTCCCGGATGCTCAATCTATGCCCAATTCGCCGCTCACCCCAACTCCTCGGGAAACTTGGGTTCCCGGCCCTCGATGTTCGCGCTGAACCCCTCGATCGCGTCCGGCAGGATGGCGTTCAAGGCCATCATCTCCTTGGCGTAGTGGTACGCTTGCCATTCCGTCATCTCGGCCTGAGCATAGAACACCTGCTTGCTGATCCCGATCACGGGCCTGCTTCTCGTGGCGATCTCCTTTGCCCAGTTCATGGTCTCCTCTTCCAGCTCTTCATCCGGCACAACCCGGTTGACAAGCCCCATGGCCATCGCCTCCTGAGCCGTATACAGCTTTCCGGTCATCAGCATTTCCATGCATTTCTTCTGGCCGACACAACGGCTCACAGCCACCGTCGGCGTGGAACAGTTGTAGCCGAGGATGATTCCGGTCATGCCGAGTTTGGCTCTCTTCTCCGCAGCCACGACAAGATCGCACGCTGCCACGAGGTGACAACCCCCGGCCATGGCAATGCCGTGCACCTGGGCGATCACGGGCTGGGGGAGTTGGCGGATCGTCAGCATCATGTTGACCGATGTCTGGAAAAGCCTCCGGATGCTGCTCGCCGGCGCATTCACGATCTCGGACCGGTCATGGCCTGAGCAGAACACCTCCCCGGCCGCCTTGAGAACGATCACCTTGACCTCCCACCTCTTGGCAGCATCCTGGAGGCAGGCGATGATTTCTTCCTCGAATTCCCGGCTCAGGGCGTTTCGCTTCCCCCCCGATTCAGCGTCAGAACCCCGACGCCGTCTTTTTTATTCTCCTCATAAAGGATGTATTGGTAAGCCATCTCGAATCACCTCCAGGGTCTTCGTTTTTTTCCATCCCAGCCCCTGTCTCTACTTTTTCCACTCCTTCTCCCTCAGCTGCCGCCTCAGGGCTTTTCCGGATGCGAGGCGGGGAATTTCATCCAGGAACTCCAGGGCGACGGGGATTTTGTAGGGAGCCATCCTCGGCCTGCAGTATTCCCTCAGCTCTTCCAGGGTCAGGGTCCCTTTTTCCTTGAGGACGACGTAGGCTTTCGGTGCCTCCCCTCTGAGTTCATCCGGAATCCCCACGATCACCAGGTCCCTTAGCTTGGGATGGTTGATGATCATGTCTTCCACTTCCGAAGGGAAGACTTTCTCTCCTCCCACGTTGATCATGTCCTTCTTGCGGTCCACGATGTATGCGTACCCATCCTCATCGATGTAAGCGATGTCGCCGGAGTGGAACCAGCCTTCCCCGTCAAAGGCGCCCCTCGTGGCCTCCGGCTTGTTCAGGTAGCCCAGGGTGAGGCAGGTTCCCCTGATGCACAGCTCTCCCAGTTCGCCCGGGGGGAGGGAATCGCCTCTGTCGTCGATCACCTTGATCTCCGCGTCGTCCATTCCCTTTCCGCACGAACCGATGCGCGTCTCCATGTAGGGCGCGGTCGTGCCCACGCATGAAACCTCCGTGAGTCCCCACGCCTCGGCATAACGCCACTTGAGACGTTTTTCCACATCCCGGATCAGGTTCTCAGGCATCTTGGTCGCCGCCGACAGGCAGAAGACGACGGATGACACATCCCGCCGGTCGAGGTCCGGCTGTTTGAGCAAGAGGTTGTACATCGGCGGAACCCCCTGGAAGACGGTCGGCCTCAGCCGCTCGATGTCATCCAAAGTCTTTTCAGGAAAGAAACGCTCCACCGTGATCACCGTGCCCCCTCTTGAAAGCATCCCCAGGGTGCCGTTGACCAGGCCCCAGCAGTGAAAGATGGGCGTGGCCACCATGATCACGTCGTGCGGTCTGAAGTGGACCTGGCCAAAATGGGTGGCGTTGTGGTAGATGTTCCGGTGGGTCGCCATCACTCCCTTGGGCCAACCGGTCGTTCCGGATGT
This sequence comes from Deltaproteobacteria bacterium, assembly GCA_020060805.1. GTDB lineage: Bacteria > Desulfobacterota > DSM-4660 > Desulfatiglandales > HGW-15 > JAHECH01. Next base: position 8,028 of record JAGUZM010000111.1, read on the forward strand.
GTACATGAGATGGCACAGATCGCTTCCCTCTGTCTCGGGAGGCGCGAAGGTTCCCTTTTCGCCGGCGAGCATTCTCCGAAAGCTCGGGTATTTTTCTGATTCCTCGTCCTCCATCAGGATGACATGGGTAAGGGACTTTACGAGGGGGCGGATCTCCTCTATAATGGGGAGCCTCTTTCGGTCCACCAGGAGGCCTTTGGAACGGCAATCGTTCAGGAGGTATTCGACCTCCGTCTTCTGGAGCATGGCGTTGACCAAGTTGAGAGTCACACCGGCCCTCACGGTTCCCAGGTAGGCGATGATGAGTTCGGGAAGGCTTGGAAGAAAGAGGGAGAGGACGTCGCCCTTCGCAAAACCCATCCGGGTGATGGCCAGGCCGGCCCGGTCGATCAACCGGTCCAGTTCGGCGAAGGAAATGCGGCGGCCCTCAAAGATGATCGCTGTTTTGTCCGGCCTCCGAGCGACATGAGGCCTGATGATATCCGAGACATTCATGGGCAATGCTCCCCGTTCGATTCCGCTGCGTTCCGCCGCATGATGCGAATCCGCCCTCAGGCGATGGAGACTGCAAAATACCAGGAATGGGATTTCCTGTAAACTGTTCTTACGCCGGGCCGTGAGCGTTGAAGGTCCCCCGCCAGGTCGCCGGAGACAGATGGGGGCAAATCGAAAACGTGGGACGATCAAAGCACGCGGATAGGGCTGCCGCATCTGGTCAACAGGCAGCGAATACTTTGCGAGGAGGCTTCAGGTCGTGGAAGACAAGCACATTCCCCTGGGCGTGGGTTTTTATCCTGATTGGTGGCACAAGGACTATGGCATTTCCTTCGACAGGGAATACTATTTAAGCCCTGAAACCCGTATCGAAGCGCGGATGGAGATGGACAGGACACTCCACGAACGATTCGGTGACGTGGGACTCGGCGACCCTAACCCGCGCCCCAAACCGTTCATCACCGCGGGGATGATCACCCTGCCCGCCATCTTTGGCTGTGAGATCGTCTACGAAAAGGAGGCCCTGCCCTGGGCCATGCCTCTCAACCTTCCCGATGAGGAGGTGATGAAACTCGAGGTGCCCGACATTTTCCGTGCCTGGCCCATGACGGAATGGATCAAGCAGATGGATTACCTGAAAGAGAAATACGGCAAGGTGACCGGAGACATCAACACCACCGGGGTCCAGAACCTGGCCCTCAAAATCAGGGGCGAACAACTCTACATCGATTACTTTGAAAACCCTGACCTCTGCCACCACCTCCTCAGGATATGCACGGAGAGCATCATCCGGCTCTTCCATTTCGTCCACAAGATCACGGGCACCGGTGCGATGGACGTAACCCCCATGGCTGATCCCAGGATGTTCTGCATCCCCAATTGCACGGTCGAGCAGATTTCCCTGAAAACCTACGAGGAGTTCCTGCTGCCCTACGACAACCGGATCGCCGATGCCTGCCATCCCCTTGCGATCCACCATTGCGGGTCGGTCAACCAGGTCCTTGACGGATATGCAAAGATCCGGCATCTTGAGTTCGCCGAAATCGGCTTCGGTTCGGATGTGAAACGGGCCAGGCATGTCTTTGGGCCGGATGTGGCTGTCAACGCCAGGATCAGTCCGGTGCTGATGAAAAACGGAACGCCGGGGGAGGTGGCGGCGGAGGTGCGGGGCCTGATCGCTCAAGGCGCACCGCTTCGCAATTTTTCCATCGACACGGTCGGCCTGACCCATGGCACACCGGACGAAAACGTCAAGGCGGCGAGAAGAACCGCCGCAGAATACGGTAGGATCGAGGAGAGGTGATGGAAACGATTTTGAGAAGCGCTACGGAGACCGTGGTGATCAGCCCGGATCGGCCCCTCGTCATCATCGGAGAACGGATCAACCCCACGGGCCGGAAGAAGCTCGCTGCAGCGCTGGAGCAGGGCAATCTCAAGCTGGTCCAGGAGGAGGCGGTGAAGCAGGTAAAAGAAGGTGCCCATGTCCTGGACGTCAATGTCGGCGTCTCGGGCATTGACGAGCCCCGGGTCCTCAAAGAAGCGATCCTGATGGTGCAGGAGGTCACTCAGGTCCCCCTCTGCATCGACTCCGCCCTCCCTAAAGCCCTCGAGGCGGGTCTTGCCGCCTACCAGGGCAAGGCATTGGTCAACTCCGTCAACGGGGAGGAGAGAAAGCTCAAAGACATTCTGCCCCTCGTCAAGGAGTACGGCGGAGCGGTGGTCGGCCTCACGATGGACGATTCGGGAATTCCCAAGAAGGCGGAGAGGCGGCTGGAGATCGCGGAGGCCATCCTGGAGGCGGCGCTCCGGGTGGGCATTGCCGAAGAGGATCTGGTCATCGATCCCCTGGCCATGGCGATCAGCGCAGACCACGACATGGCGATGGAAACGTTAAAGACCCTGAGGCTGATAAGGGATAAGCTCGGTCTCAACCAGACCATCGGGGTGAGCAACATCTCTTTCGGCCTGCCCGACCGTCATCCCATCAACAGCCTCTTTCTCGCCCTGGCGGCGATGAACGGCCTCACCTGCCCCATCATGGACCCGACCGTTTGGGAAATGCGAAGGGCTGCGTTGATCACAGACCTCCTCATGGCCAAGGACGAATATTGCATGAATTTCATATCCGCTTTCAGGGAAAAGCATCCGAATCCTCAGGACTGATGCGACCCCGGAGGGCTGCCCGAATCCGTATCAGAGACAGGAAAAGGAGTGCCGATCATGGCCGACCTGGAAGGTTTGAAACAAGCAGTGATCGTTGGGAAGCGACTGGACGCCGTGGAGCTGACGAAACAGGCGGTCGGTGAAGGGGTCGACCCCCAGGAACTGGTCAACTCGATTCTCATCCCTGCCTTGAACGTGGTGGGGGACAGATTCGAGAAAAAGGAGATCTTTGTTCCTGAGATGATGATCGCGGCAAAAACCATGCAGGCCTGCATGGACGTGGTAAAGCCCCTCCTGCGAAAAGAGGCGAAAATCGTTCACGGCACTGTGGTCCTCGGCACCGTGTACGGCGACCTCCACGATATCGGCAAAAACCTGGCAAAGCTTCTTCTGGAAAGTTCCGGCTTCAAGGTCATCGATCTCGGGGTGGGCGTTCGGCCGAAAACCTTTGTCGATGCGGCGGGAGCGCAAAAGGCAGACGTTGTCGGCCTTTCATCCCTTCTGACGACGGGCGACCCCCATGTCCTCGAGACCGTAAAAGCGATCAGGGAAGGTGGCGTCTCCGGGGGAGTGAAGATTGTCTGCGGAGGCGCGGCCCTGACCCGGAGGTTTGTGGAAGAGACTTGCGGTGCGGATGCCTTTGCCAAGGACGCGGCCGAAGGAGTCCGCAAAATCAAGGAACTGCTCGGCATCACCCAGTAGCGTCGTGAATGAAGAAACAGGTGAATAATTACATGCAGTCGGAGCCCCCCAGGGGGTGTTCTTCCAGGCCGCAATCACATTCGTTCAGAGCCACCTTAACGGCACCATTGGCCTCACAGTCACCACGGACAGCCCCAGAGGACAACCTCTCCAACTAACGGGCCACTCTGTGCCTTCCCGGTAATCACTATTAAGATTATGGGGGCGTTCAAAACGCCCCGACGCAGTATTGCGGTCCTGAGAGAACACCCCCGGGGGGCTTCGGCTCAGCTCGATTTGGTAACGAATTTCTGACCTAGCACACGAGGCTCTGCGCTCAATCCGGTTCTCCCGGACGTTTCATCCCCCGGCCTTCTCCGCAACGCCCTGCTCCGTGCTTTTTAGGTGGCCAAGGGCCTTCTTGACCCTGCTGAAAAGAACCCTCGCTCCGATGTACAGGACCAGGAAGACGACAAAGTAGTTCACTTCCAGGCTCGTCATCGGAAGCGGAATCCCCACGTCTGAGAAACGCTCCTGCATCCAGGCCAGGGCAAAGAAAGCAGGCCAGAAAGAGGCAGCGGACAGGCCGAACTTTCCGAAGAAACTGTGGCCGAAGCTCTCGTTCGCCTCCTTGTTGCAGGCCTTGTAACTTTTCTCGTCACCGATTTCCAGGGCCTTGCTGGAGAGACGATTCAACTCCACGGCTCGCCTGTCAAGCTTCTCCAGGTGCCTCCTGTTGACACGATACACGAGAGCGACCGTCACCTGCCCGACCATCACGGAGAGCACGGCCAGGAGAAAAGTCCCGATAAAATAGTCCGCCACCGGGTTTCCTGTGATTCGGTACAGGCTGATAAGAATGACATCCAATGTTTCCAGCATTCTTGACTGCCTCGGGCCGCTTAAGCCCCTTCCCTACGAAACTCTCTTGAAGTTTTCCCGTCGCCCAACCCTCTCCCCCAGTGTGGGGGAGAGGGTTGGGGTCAGGGGCATCGCGGAAGAAGGAAAAAGATTAAATGCCTTTGTTCTGGATCATGGCACCCAGGATCTTCCGAAGAACCCGGCGCTGAAGTAACGAAGCCCCACGTACAGGGCGAGAACGACGAAGATGAGCTTCAGCCACCGGTCCGGGATGTACTTCTGCGTCCGCGACCCGATCATGGAGCCGATGAAAATCCCGATGAGCTGTATCCCGATCAAACCCCAGTCCATGCCCGCCTTGGCCACGGTGATGTAGGTGGTGATGCTCGCGAGCATGCTCACCAGAACGGCTAGAGCCGAGGTTCCGGCGACCACGTACATGGGAGCTCCCACGAGGCTGGTGAGATAGGGCACATAAAGGAAGCCGCCTCCCACGCCGATGAAAGCGGAGATGGCCGCGATCACGACGCCGCCGCAAAAAGCCCAGATGGGGTTGAAGCTGAAGTCGACGCCGAAGAATGTGAAGTTGATTCTCGTCACGCTCCATTTCTTGACGGCAATGCCCTGGGTCGTGAGGTCTTTTTTCTCTTTCACGCTTTTCTCGAACGCCTGAGCCGCAGCCTTGGCCGCTTTTTTGCTCGCCTGGCCCTTGGGCGTTATTTCATAGAGAAGGACGAAGCCCACGACGAACACGAACACGCCAAACCATCCCTGGTATTGCCGGAAGCTGATCTTGCCTCCCGTGAGCCACGGGATCGCCACGGCGCCCACGATCGAGCCGAGGGCGAGGGCAACGCCCAGGGGCCACGCAAGCCGCTTCGCTTTTAAATAGTTCCAGGTGCTCAGGAGCGCCGAGAGGCCCACCAGGAACTGGTTGGAGGTCCGGATGCTGTCCGTGAGCGTTTTGTTCAGGGCCGGGCTGGTTTCCCTGAAAGTCCTCACATAATCCCCGAGGCCGTAGACGGTCATATGGCCCACGCCTGCCATGATCCCGCCGAAGGCTCCGACGGTGGAGAATATCCACCCTACCCAGATCGCCCAGAATATGGCAAGGACATAGCTCACCTGGGGTGCGCCGGGAATGCCGAACACCCCTCTGGGCGCGTTAGGGTCGATCTGCCCTTTCTTCGTGCCCACCGGGATTTTCTTGATGGCTTCCCCGATCTTGCCGCCCAGGCCAAGATCGCTTCCCACGACCTGCGGCTTCTCTCCCGCTGCCGGCTGGGCCGCACCCTGCTGGGTCTGGGCGCTCGCCCCGACCGCGAAGGCCAGGGGCAAAACGACCAGCGTCAGGATCGCTAAAACACTAAGAATTCCGTACCGTTTCCTTTTCATTACCCACCTCCCTGATTTAAGTTTGCCTATCCTGCTTCAGAACAAAAAAACCAAAAGCTCAAAACATCTTCTGCATCCGATTTCCCTGAGACGCCACCGCCGACTTCACCACGGCCACGAGCCTCTCCAGATCGCCGCTCTTTTCCAGGACCTCGAGCACCTCCGCTGCGAGACTTTCCCGCACCGCTTTGAGGGACCCTACACCCGTGCACAGGACGATGCGGGTTCCCGTGACTCCCGCCGCGTGAAGAAGGCTCACAACGTTTCTCGCCTTCTCCCCATGTTTTCCGGCGCTCACCACGATGAGTTCCGGCGAGTGATTCTTCAGCCATTCCATCGACTCCCCGGCACCGCCGAAAACCTCCACAGCATGGCCTTCTCGCTCAAGAATTCTTCTTGTGAGAATTCTGGAATCCTTGTCTTCGTCGATCACCAGAAGGAGGGCCATACAAAATTCTTTCTGAGGGGGTCGTTCGGTGTATCACCGTGGTTCCTGTATCTTGATCCTTTTACGCAAAATGCATGCCTAATCTCATGAAAATGCTAACTCTCCGATATGATGGTAAAAGACGGATGAACCGAAAGAAGAGGGCTTTCAAAGGGGGAATGGGTGCAAAAGAAATATGGCACCCCCGCAGACCATCGAACCGGGTGGGAAGGGAAAAGGCGTTCAGTCCTGGGCCCGGTAATCCTCTGATTTGATCCCGTAACGCCTGATCAGCTGCTGGAACGCTTGTCTTTCAAGGCCGCATTTTTTTGCCGCGTGGGTCACGTTCCCTTGTTTTTCATTCAGGGCCTGGCTCAAATATTCGCGATTGAAACGGGTGAGGATTTGCTCCTTGGCTTCTTTGTAACCGAGGTTCTTGACAGTGCCGGCAATCGAGCATTTCGCCTCTGCTTCAGGGTCCAGGTCGGAGAGGGTGAGGACCTGCCCCTTACTCATGATGACAGCCCTTTCGATGGTGTGCTCCAATTCCCTCACATTCCCCTGCCAGTCATTGCGGCACATCGCCTCTACGAAGCCCGGGGCGAAGCGCAGGCCGTTCCTGCCGAACTTCTCTGCAAAGATGCGCAGGAAATGATCGGCCAGGAGGGGAATATCTTCTCTCCGCTCCCTCAACGGCGGCAGCTCTATGGAAACCACATTCAGACGATAAAAGAGATCTTCCCGGAATCGCCCCTTGGCCAGCAGCTCCTTCAGATTCCGGTTGGTCGATGCGAGGACCCGCACGTCTATTTTGAAGCTTTTCGGATGA
>JAGUZM010000420.1 GCA_020060805.1 Deltaproteobacteria bacterium
GACATGTAGCGGCCCACGGCCGGACCCTGCTGAAGGCCGTGGCCCGAAAACCCGTTGGCAAGATAGAACCCTTTCAGTTCAGGCCATTCGCCCAGGATGGCGTTGCTGTCCAGGGTGTTGACCGCGTAAAGCCCTGCCCAGCCTCGCACCACCTTGAGCGTGTCAAAGGCAGGAACGAAGGCCGCGAGTTCGGGCCAGAGGAGTTCCGTGAACCGCCTGTCATCCCAGGTGAAGTCAAACCCGACCGGGTCATCTTCCAGGGACTTCCCGAGGAGGATCAGGTTCCCGGTCTCGGTCCTGAAGTAAAGGCCTGAGGGGAGGATAGTCAGGGGCAGGGGCCCCTCCGGCTTCACCTTGGTATCCAGCGCGAAAACCTGGCGCTTCACCGGCTGGACGGGAATGCCCACCCCCGCGGTGTCAGCGACCTGGCTGGCCCACGCGCCGGCGCAGTTGACCACCACAGGGGACATGAGATCATTTCCCGAAGCGAGCCGCACCCCATTCACCCGCCCCGTCGATTTGAGAACCCCGGTCACCTCGTCTTTGACGTACGCCGCGCCCAGAGACCTTGCTTTTGCCTTGTACCCCATGAGCAGGGCATAGGCGTCCAGGTGCCCGTCTTTGGGTCCGAAGGTGCCTCCCTCGTACCCTCCGGGGCTGTACAGGGGATAGTGCTCCCTGACCTCCTCCCGAGACCACCACATCACTTCGCATCCCAGGCTCTTTTGCAAAGCCAATGCTTTCTCAGCCGGAGCACGGCCTTCCTTGTCAACAAGAAACAGGTTTCCTTCACGGCGAAAGGCGATGTTGGGCCTCTCGTCCTCCACGGCCATCTCCTCTTCGAAACGCTCAAGAACCTCGAAGCCATACAGGGAGATCTGCACGTTCTCCTTGAGGCTGAACTGGATGCGGATGTTCGCCGCGGACAATGTTGTCGAAGCCCGGGTGTAGGTCGGGTCCCTTTCAACGACGGCTACCCTGAGTTTTTTATCGCTCCGCACGAGATTGTAGGCAGTGGCGCTCCCCATGATGCCGCCGCCCACGATGATGATGTCGTAAGCCTTGCCTGCCATAAAACCTCCCTGGTGATTTCAGCCCCGTTTCAGCCGTGCCGCACAGTCTTGAAGAGGCTCTTCAAAAAGACGCCAATTTGGACGTTTGGAATCCCGGAATTATCCATATCTTGAATGCTCCCCTGGAGTCAACCGGGGATGTGCGGAAGGTTCTGCGCTTAAGGACGAGAGTTGACTCGCAACGCCGCGTGGGATAGGATTCGGTCGCAAAAACCGGTTGCCGTCCTGAAAGAGAGGTTCCTATGGAGACAGGCTCTCCTCATCACTGCGCGCCTAAATTGAGAATTCTGGATGAGTCTCAAATCCTGAGGCTCCATCATGCTGCCTTGAGAATCCTGGGTGAAACGGGAGTCAAGATCCTTCACAAAAAGGTCCTCGACATTCTCGTGGGCCACGGGGCGAGGGTGAAGGAAGGGACCGTCGTCACCATTCCCCCCTATCTGGTGGAAGAAGCGATCCAATCAGCCCCTTCCAACCTGGTCGTCTACAACAGGAAAAAAGAGCCTGCCATGGAGCTGGGGGGGAGAAGGATATACTTCGGCACGGGAACGGATCTTCCCAAGACGATAGACCTCTTCACCCGGGAGATCCGGGACACCAAAGCCGATGATGTGATCGCCGGCACCGTCATCAGCGACGCCCTGCCCAATATCGATTTCATCGGCTCCTACGGCCTTCCCCGGGACATTCCGCCCGGACTGCACTACATCCGGTGTTTTCAACTGGAGGTGGAGAACAGCGTCAAACCGATATTTTTCACCGCCGGCTCCGAAAGGGACTTGCGGGTCATCCTTGATCTCGCCTCCGTGGTTGCAGGAGGCCGGGAAAAGCTCTCCGCCTATCCCTTCCTCATCCATTACTCCGAGCCCACCTCTCCTTTGAGCCATTCCGAGGAAGCCCTGTCCAAACTCATCTGCTGCGCCGAAAACGGTATTCCCGTCAACTACACCCCTGCCCTTCTTGCCGGGTCTACCGGTCCGGTGACCCTGGCAGGCGCCCTGGCCGTGGCCCTCGCGGAGGCCCTCTCCGGCCTCGTGATTCACCAGTTGGTGGAAAAAGGGGCGCCCATCATCACCGGGGTTGTGGCCACCTCCATGGACATGCTCCATGCGACCGCTTCATACACGGCCCCGGAATTTCGCCTCACCCACTCCGCCTACGCAGACATCTTCCACTACTACGGCCTGCCGATCTGGGGCACGGCCGGGTGCAGCGATGCCCAGTTCCCGGACCTTCAGGCCGGGGCTGAATACGGGTTCACCCTTCTCAACGCGGCCCTGGACGGCACCCATCTCATCCACGACTGCGGATACCTCGGCCAGGGGTTCATCGGCTCGCCGGAGATGATCATCTTTGCGGATGAGGTGATCGGCATGGTGAAGCGCTACATGAGAGGGTTTAATCTGGATGAAGATCATCTTGCCCTGGACGTGATCCGGAAAGTGGGACCTGGGGGCCATTATCTCGCTGAAAAGCACACCCTCGATTTCTTCATGAAGGAGCACTGGAGGCCTGCCTTTTTCAACCGGGAGAGCCTCCCAAACTGGGTGAAAAAAGGAAAAAAGAAAGTGGATGAAAAGCTGATCCACAGGGCCCTCGACCTTCTCAAGCATCACCGACCAGAGCCTTTGCCTCAGGCAGTCAAGGAGGAGCTCGACAGGATCTGGAGCGAGGCGCAGAAAAAAACAAGGAGATGACCGCGGCCATGATGAAAGAGATTTTTGATGCCGTCATCAACGGGCAGATCGATGAGGCGTCCAAACAGGTTCGAAAAGCGCTGGATGCCGGGACAGCCGCGGATGAGATCCTGAAAAAAGGGCTCATCTCGGCGATGGATCTGGTGGGGCAGCGGTTCGGAGAGGGTGAGATCTTTATTCCTCAAGTCCTCTGGTCAGCCAAGGCGATGCAGGCGGCCATGGAGCTTCTGAAGCCCGGCTTCGCCTCATCAGGGCGAGCCCTGAGAGGGAGAGTCGCCATCGGAACAGCCAAGGGAGATATTCATGACATCGGCAAAAACCTTGTGGCTATCATGCTCGAAGGAGCGGGCTTTGAAGTCATCGACCTGGGAGTGGACGTGGCGCCTGAACGCTTCGTACAGGAGGCTGCGGATGGAAAAGCGGATGTGATCGCCGTGTCCGCCTTGTTGACCACGACCATGCAGAGCATGGCCGACGTGGTCTCCCTTCTCAAGGATAAGGGCATGTCATCCGTGAAAGTCATCATCGGCGGTGCGCCCGTGGACCTCGCCTTTTGCCGGGAGATCGGCGCGGACGCCTACGGGATTGACGCCATGGACGGTGTCAGAAAGGTCAAGGAACTGCTCGGGCTTTGAAAATCGAAGTATCCAGGGACGAACTCCTGAAGGAGCTCGGGTACAAAAGCCTCCCCCAGGAAGCCCTCCTGGAAGTCATCGACTCCATGCTGAGCCTCTCGGAAGGGGTGCTGGAGCCATCGGCGGTTTTTGAGGGAATCAGGGAGGCATCTGGTGTTCCGCGGTTCCTGGAAGGAGCCCGGTTGATGTATGTCGGCATTGCCACGATCGGGCCCGGGTTGGAAAAGAAGGTGAGCGAGCTTTTCGAATCCGGCAGGCCGACGGAAGCGTACATCCTGGACGTGATCGGATCCCTTGCCAGCACCAAGGCGGGGAATGCCCTCTGGGAAGAGATCAGAAGGGATGCGGCGCGGAAAGGGGTCAGAAGGGGCAAACGAAGAACCCCGGGGTGTCAGGGCATTGATTTGGAGACTCAGGGGTGGATACTTGGCCAACTGGGGGATCGGGAGATCCCTGTGGGGATCACCACGTCGTACATGATGTTCCCCCGAAAGTCTTTGTCCTTCCTCGCCCGGTTCGGGGGAAAACAGAAGGGAAGGTTTTCGTGCAAAGGCTGCCTGCATTATTCGGATTGCAGCCTTCGGTCTTCCAAAGGAATGACCTGATTGAAGAGGTCCCAGAAAGGTTCACTCTGGGTTATTCAAGCGTGAATGGGCCCGGTCATGAAGCGCTGAAAATCATTCGTCCAAAGGAACTCTGAGGTTGAATATGCATGCTATCCTGGAATTGGCAAAAAAGAAAACCGTGATCTTTGACGGCGCCATGGGCACCATGCTCATGGCATCCGGCCTGCCGTCAGGCCAAAGCCCCGAGTTGTGGAACCTCGAGAAGCCCGCTGTCGTGGCGGAAATCCACGGCCGCTATTACGACGCGGGCTCGGACGTGGTGCACACCAACACCTTCGGCGGAAACCCCCTGAAACTGGATGGCGCGGGGCTTGTCGGCAAAGCGGAGATCATCAACCGGGAGGCCGTGAGAATCGCCAAGAGCGTCTGCCCCAGGAATAAATTCGTCGCAGGAGACATCGGGCCGAGCGGCAAGTTCTTCAAACCCCTGGGCGACGCAACCCCCGAGAGCGTACAAGAAGCTTTTAGAGAGCAGGCTGAGGCGTTGAAATCAGGAGGAGCTGACCTGATCAGCATCGAGACGATGTTCTCCCTCCAAGAGGCCCTGGCTGCGGTGCGCGCCTCAAAGGCGGCGGGGGATATCCTCGTTATCGCCTCCATGACTTACAACCGGACCAAGAAAGGCTTTTTCACCATGATGGGTGAGAGCGTGAAGCAGTGCGCATCCGCCCTGGAAGAGGCGGGCGCCGACGTGATCGGAACCAATTGCACCCTGGGCAGCAAAGACATGGTTGATCTCACCGGGGAGCTCAGGGCTGCCACCAAGAAGCCGATCCTGGTCCAGCCCAATGCCGGGAAACCGCTCACCCGGAAAGGCATCACGACCTATGAGCAGTCGGCCACTGATTTTGCGGAGGATGGAAAAAGGATCAAGGACGCTGGAGCGGATATGATCGGCGGATGCTGCGGCACCACGGCGGAGTTCATCAGGGAACTCGCAAAAACCTTGTCCTCATAGGCAAGATAACGAGCCGACGGGGGTGATCCCCTTGACACAACGGGGGGTTTCCATGTAGTGGTAAACTTGGCGCGTTCATCCCCCCTGCGGATTTTCTTTTTTTGCTGATGTTGCCCTAGAAACCCGGGACGGGAACTGCTTGAAGGACTTCCCTATGCGCTCACGATGACAAGAGGCGGAGCGGTTCAATGCGCGAGCAAACCTCGACACCCGATGGGCGCCGTCGTGAGAGCCTGTGAAAAGTCAGACGTGGAAAGCTTCTTTCATTAACCCTTAAAGAGGAGGTACGATTATGAAGAGGATCGCGTTCGTCTTTTTCCTGGTTTTTGCTCTCACCCTTGTCTTTGGGTCCGGTGTTCCAGCCCAGAAAATGATCCGCATCGGCGAGCATCAAATCGTGTCCCATCCGGCCCTGGACAATGACAGCAAGGGGTTTGCAGCCGCACTCAAAGAAGAAGGTTTTGTCGAAGGAAAGAACATCACCATCGACCGTCAGAATGCCCAGGGTGACCAGGCCAACTGCGCGATCATCGCGCGCAAATTCGAGGACGACAAGGTGGACCTGATCCATGCCATCAGCACACCCAACGCTCAAGCGACGGCCAAGATCTCAAAGACGATTCCCGTTGTCTTCTCCTCGGTCACAGACCCTGTGGCGACGGGGATTGTCCCGAAAATGGGCAAGACCGGCACGAACATTACCGGCGTGAGCGACAGGTGGCCGGTCACCCTTCAGTGCGAGATGTACCAGAAGCTGATCCCCAAAGCCAAGCGATGGGGAACGGTGTACAACCCCGGGGATGTCAACGTCACCTTCCACATCAAGGAGATGAAGGAAGCCGTGGAAAAGATGGGGGGAACCCTTGTCGAGGCCCATGTCTCCACGAGCGCTGAAGTGATGCAAGCGGCCCAGAGCCTTGTCGGCCGGGTGGATGCCGTCCACATCACTTCAGACAATACGTCTGTCTCCGCATTCGAATCGATCGTGAAGGTGTGCAACGACAACAAAATCCCCCTGTTCGTGGGTGACGTGGACAGCGTCCCCAGGGGTGCGATAGCCGCCTACGGCCTTGACTATTATAAGGTTGGGCACACGGCCGGCAAAAAGGCGGCCATGATCCTCAAGGGGAAGAAGCCCGGGGAGGTGGACGCAGGACTGGCCGCAGGGTACAGCCTGTGGGTCAGCGCAAAACACGCCAAGATCCAGGGCCTGAAGCTCCCTGAAAAGTTCCCTCAGACACCGGACAAGTTCTGGGACGAGCAGGGAAATGAAGTGAAGAAATAAGAAAGGCACTCCGGAGCAGGGGGGAGACCCTCCCCCTGTTCCGAGCGGTTCCCTAATGGTTCTGAGCGGCTTTCTCCTGACGATACCCGTATCCCTGGAGCAGGGCCTGGCATACAGCCTTGTAGCCCTGGGGATTGTCATCAGCTTTCGAATTCTCGCTTTTCCGGACCTCACCGTGGACGGCAGTTTTCCTCTCGGTGCGGCAGTCGTTGCTCGGCTCATCATGGAGGGTGTCCCGCCTGTGTACGGGACCCTCGCGGCGATCGCCGCGGGATTTATCGCAGGCTGCTGCACGGGTCTTCTCAACACCAGGCTCAAGATCAACAGCCTTCTGTCGGGAATTCTCATGATGACGGTTCTCTATTCCGTCAATCTTCGCATCATGGGAAGGTCCAACATCCAGCTTCTCACGGTGCAGACCTTTCTCACCCCCCTGGAAAACCTCGACGTCAATCGTTTCATCCCGATCATCGCCTTCTTCCTGGTCGTCTCTTTCGGCGTCAAATTCCTCTCGGACATCTTTCTTCACACCCAGCTCGGCCTTGCCATGCGCGCCACGGGCGACAACGAACAGATGATCCGCTCCTTGGGGGTGAACACGGACCACATGACCGTCCTGGGTCTCGGCATTTCCAACGCCATGGTCTCTATGTGCGGCGCCCTTGTGTCCCAGGATCAAGGTTTCTCCGACGTGGGCATGGGGATCGGCATGATCGTCGCCGGCCTGGCCTCCATCATCATCGGCGAGGCCCTGGTGGGCAAGCAGACCGTGGCGCGGTTGACCCTTGCCGCTTTGGTGGGATCGGTCATTTACAAATTGATCATCGCTGTTGGCCTGCGCCTCGGCCTTGCCCCAACGGACCTGAAACTCGCCACAGGGGTCATGGTCATCCTGGCCCTGGGCGTTCCCGCCCTCAGGAAGGAAAAGGAAGGGAAGCTTCACCTGAGAGGAGTGTGAGGAAGGTGCAAGGTACACGGTGCACGGTACAAGGTGCAAGGGGGAAGGCGGAAGGGGGAAGAAGCTAAAGACAAACCTGAACACGGAAACAGGAAAGGACAAAAACGCGAAACACCAAACATATACATCATACTTTTCCGTGCTTTGAGGTTTTCGTGCTTTCGTGATTGTTTTTGACTTTGGCTTTTGCTTTTTTTGTTTCGGATTTCGATATTCGGTTTTCGAGTTTTCTAACTATGGTCAGGGTTCAAGAGCTCAGGAAGGTGTTCAAAAAAGGGACGGTCGACGAGAAGGTGGCCATCGACGGGATCACCCTGCACGTCAAGAAGGGTGATTTCGTCACGGTCATCGGCAGCAACGGCGCGGGCAAGACCACCCTCCTCAACCTTGTGGCAGGAACCTATGCGCCTGATGAGGGAGAGGTCGTCATCGACGGAATTCCTGTCACCCGCCTCCCCGAGCACAGCCGCGCCAAGTACCTGGGCAGGATTTTCCAAAACCCCCTCATGGGAACCGCCTCCTCCATGACCATAGAAGAAAACCTTTCCATGGCGGATTTGCGGGGCCAACGCAGAGGCCTTCGCTGGGGCGTCACAAAAGCCCGCAGGGATCATTACCGAGAAACCCTGAAGGTCCTCGAGCTGGGGCTGGAAGGAAGACTCAGGGATTCCGTGAGTCTCCTGTCGGGCGGCCAGCGCCAGTCTCTCACCCTTCTGATGGCCACCCTCTCCCTCCCCAAATTGCTTCTCCTGGACGAGCACACCGCGGCCCTGGACCCCAAGACCGCCCAGCGGGTCATCGAGCTCACGGAGAAGATCGTCAGGGAGAACCAGCTCACCACGATCATGGTGACCCACAACATGCACCAGGCGATCCGCTACGGCAACCGCATGATCATGCTCCACGAGGGAAGGGTTCAGTTCGACGTCGAGGGAGAAGAAAAGGCGGCTCTCACGGTGGAGGAAGTGGTGAGAAGGTTCGGAGCGGAGCTGGAAGACGAAGCCCTTCTCTGCTCATGAAAACGAATCCCGCTCATTGGAGAGATTCCTTCTGGGAATGAATGGCCTTCAGCAGGCGGTTTGATTCTGAGCGGTCCAGCAGGTCCCCGAATTTCTCTAAACTTTCAATCAGGCTTTCCAGCTCCCGGGATTGCGCGACGGGTATGTTGTCACTCCCCCTGCTCTCCAGGGCGTCGATCACGTACTTGATGGTCAAAGTGTCCGTATCGCGGGCCGGCTCATAGGCGATGGTCTTGTCCTGTTCCACCATCACTTCCGAAAGGACGCCCGACGTCACAAGCTCATACAGGATCTGGTTGACCAGCCGAATCGGGATTTCCAGCTCCCGGGAGATCTGCTCGTTGTCCCACGCCCTCTCTCCTTCGGTGAAACGCCTGATGACCAACTGGGCCACCCGCAGGGAAAGGAGCCTCTTGAAGCTGTGGCTCACTCCCAGGCACTCTTCCTCGAACTCGAACATCTCCACGTTCTGGTGCGCAAAGGAGACTTCCGCACCGAAAAGAACGATCATCCAGCTGATCTGAAGCCAGGTGAAAAAAAGGGGCAGGGCGGCAAAGCTCCCGTAGACGGCATTCTGCTTGGCGATCCCGATCTGCAGGTTGATGTAGCCCCACTGAAAAATGTAGTACATCGTGCCCGCGATGATGCCTGCCAGGACCCCCGATTTCAGGCTGACCTTGGTGTTGGGCATGAATACGTACACGAAGGAGAACAGAACCCAGAGAGCCATGACGGGCAGGAGCCGGAGCAGGACGGAAACACCCGGGGTCAGGAACTGGAGGAAGGAAAACCTCTCCATGGCCAGGGTAATCCCGCCGGTGATAAGGACCGTGATGCTGCTCGACATGATGAAGAGCACCGTCCCGATCAGGAGGACCGAGAGGTAGTCCGTGATCTGCCTTCCGATGCTCCTTCCCTTCTTGATCCCCCAGATGTCATTGACGGCCTTCTCGATGTGGGAGAGGATCTTGATCACCGTGAAGAACAGGAGCAAAAGCCCTGTCCCGGCCACAAGGCCGCCCTTCACACCGGCAAGAAGTCCTCTGGCAAACTCCATGACCCGGAGCGCGACCTGCTCCTGCCCTTCCATGGTATTCATGAGCATCTTCTCGAGGCCCTTCTCAAAACCGAAGCCCTTGGCGATGCCGAATGCCATGGCGAGAACGGGGACGATGGAGAGCAGGGAGAAGAAGGTGAGGGAAGATGCCTGAAGGGTGATTCGGTCTTTTCCGACCCCCCGTATCGAAAGGATGAGGACCTTCAAGGTCCCGAAGATGAGGGATTTCAGGGGGGGAAGATCTTTTTGACGGATGTTCCAGATATCTTTTTTCAGAAACTGGATGATTCGTGACATGAGCCGCTCGCTCACCGTTCCCCCCCTTTTGCGGTCGATCCTATCCTCCGGACGCTGCGAAGACCGGCGTCTTGACATCCCGGTCTTACGCGGAACCCTCCCGGCCATTCTATCAAATGCCTTCTCAAAGGTCTTCACTTATCTTTTCACGAAATTGACAAAAGGAACCCCTCCCCGTATGATTTCATCCATGGATCGCTGCCGGACCCTGCAGGGGACGGGGTCTACCCTTTCAAGGAAGGTGCAGGCACCATGAAAGCGCTGGTGAAATCAAGACCTGAGCCCGGCCTCTGGCTGGAGGAAATCCCCGTCCCCAGGGTGGGGATCAACGACGTCCTCATCAAGGTCGACAAAACCGCCATCTGCGGAACGGATGTTCATATCTACAACTGGGACGACTGGGCTCGAAAAACAATTCCTGTGCCCATGCCCATTGGCCACGAGTTCGTCGGCACCGTGGCTCAAATCGGAAGCAATGTTCATGATTTCAAACCGGGAGATCTGGTTTCGGGTGAAGGTCATGTCGTTTGCGGCCGCTGCCGCAACTGTCTGGCCGGCAGGCGCCATCTTTGCAAGAGCACGAGCGGCGTGGGCGTCAACAGGCCGGGCGCCTTCGGAGAGTATCTCTCCCTTCCCGTGACCAACGTGTGGTATTGCGACCCTTCCATCCCGAAAGACGTTCTTGCCTGCTTCGACCCCCTCGGCAACGCCACCCACACCGCCCTCTCCTTTGACGTGCTCGGAGAAGATGTGCTCATCACAGGAGCAGGCCCGATCGGGTGCATGGCCGCAGCCATCGCCAAGCATGCGGGAGCCCGCCACGTGGTTGTCACGGATGTCATCCCTCACCGCCTGGAGATCGCGAAAGGGATGGGAGCAACCCTCGCCCTGGATGTGAGGCGTGAATCCATCCAGGATGCTCAGAAAACCCTCGGGATGAAGGAGGGTTTCGACGTGGGTCTCGAAATGTCGGGCAACCCTCAGGCCTTTCGGGACATGCTGGCCAACATGTGCCACGGCGGCAAGATCGCCCTCCTGGGCATCTTGCCCCAGGATGCAGGGATCGACTGGAGCGCCGTCATCTTCAACGGCCTGACGATCAAGGGGGTTTACGGCCGGGAGATGTACGAAACGTGGTACAAAATGACGGTGATGCTTCAGAGCGGCCTCGACATCTCGCCTGTGATCACCCACCGCTTTCATTACACGGAGTATGAAAAGGGGTTCGAGGCCATGCGCTCCGGCCTCTCAGGAAAGGTGATCCTCAACTGGGCTGAGGATTAATACGGAGGAGGACATCATGCCCCTCGACAGACTGGATGGTTCTCTCAGACAGGAAATCGAATCCCTGAAAGCCGAAGGCCGCGCCAAGGCACCGGAGCGGGTGATCGTCGGATACGTGCCGCCCAAAGGCAAGAAGGGCCCGCGGTACAAGCTGAGCGGTTCTGACAAGGAATTCATCCGCATGAATTCCAACAGCTACCTCTCTCTTTCAAACCATCCCGAGCTGATGGAGGCGGCGGAGGAGGCGACGAAAAAGTTCGGCGTCGGGCCGGGGGCCGTGCGCTTCATCGACGGAACCTATTCGTACCACGTCGCCCTGGAGGATCGGATCGCCCGGTTTGTCGAAAAACCTGCCGCCAAGATTTTCAATTCCGCCTACACCGCCAATTGCGGCCTTGCCCTGGCCATTTCCAGCAAGAATACTTTTTGGATCGGCGACCAGCTCAACCACAACAGCATCATCCGGGCCATGCGGATCGCCAATGTGCCGAGCCCC
>JAGUZM010000473.1 GCA_020060805.1 Deltaproteobacteria bacterium
CTGTCTCCCCTTCCCATGACTCGTGCCACCATTGCAGCACGTCTCCCTCCCGGAACTGCTGGGCTGCGTGGAGAAGGATCTGGCGGCGGGCGAGATCAGGGTGGAGGTAGAGAAACGGCAACACATCCTGGAGCTGGTCCCTGTACCCGTATGCGCCGCTCCGCTGGTACGGCCCGAGCCTTCCCCAGAGCCTGGCCGTCACGGTCTGGTAGGCGAGCCACCCATTCACCATCCTCTCGAACGCGGGATCGTTCGTTTCCAGGCGGAGGACGGAGAGGAATTCAGCCCACCAGGCTTTCGTCTTCTCGAAGGCCTTTTCCGCAGAAGCGACGTCTTTGAAAGCAGCGACGATCTTTGCACCCTCCTCGATCGTCTCGGCCTGTCCCAGGACCATGCTCACCGTCTCTTCCCCTGCCGGTGGGACCGTCAGGGTTCCCGCAAAGCTCGCGATCCTGTACCCGTCCTCTCCCTGGCCCTCATCCGGCACGCCATGCTCGACCATGAAAGGCCGGACAAGGTCACGGCCCGAACCCAGAAACCTGCGCCTCCCCGTCTCCCACGCGTCTCCGGCAAGACTCGTGGCGGCAAAGGCCCATCCCTTGTGATAGTCGTTCTGGGGGTTGGTGAAGAAAAGGGCCCCCAGGCGATCGTCCCGGTGGGCCCGGATTTTCCCGATTGAATCAACGGGCGCGCCGGCCAGCATCATCTGGGCGTAGAAGACCACCCGGCAGTTCAGGGGTGCGGTCCCCGGGTTCCTGATCTTCAATAGCCTCACCTCAGCGGGCTGATCGGGAAGGACGAATATCCTCATTTCCAGCTCCTTCCCGGCCCTCCTTTTCCTGAAGGAAGCGTATCCCCTGCCCCATGTGGCATCGCATTCCCCGTCCTTTTTCCTGAAGGGGATGTACGCGGGAGAGTCCATCTCTCCCGTAGCGAGGTCCTGGACATAGACTATCTGGCCTGGGGTTTGAGAGGGGACGGAGTCGATGTCAAAAGGCGTCAGCCCGTTCTGCTGGGAATTTCCCATGAACGAATAGATGCTCCCGTCATTCGTCACCAGGTTCCCGTAACCCAGGGCATTGGCCATCACATGCCCCCAGGGTCTAGGCGTGTTCCACCCCACACGAAGCTCTGCGCCGTCGCTGGAAAACTCGCAAAAAGACCTTGAGGTCCCTTGCGCATCCTCCTCGGTTTCTCTCCTTTGGGTATTCCCGGCGAGGCTCCTCACCCTGGAAAAAGCGGGCCATTCTGACGGGTCTCCTTCCCACGTCAGGCCCAGGTGGCGCCGGATCAGGTCCAGGGCGCGGCGCTCATCCCGGGCGTACCCGTCCACGAAGGTGACCTCCGCGGAGCCATGGGGCGCCAGGTCCACCTGGAGTTGAAAGCTGGCGATGGGGTCGAAGGTGTAAAGGAGCCCTTCGTCCTCGGGGTTCCGCATATCTCGCAAGCCCTCCGGTTCCCGCAGGGTCCCTTTGCGGATGAACCGGCTCCGGCAATCCTCGTACCCCAAGAGAGCGATCCCTTCACCCGGAGCCTCTTTCACGGCATGGAACGCGGTTTCCCTCGACATCCTTCGCTCCGTCGCATCCTTTTCCGCGGTTTTGAGGAGCCGGTTCACCGCCAGGATGGCGTTCAGGGGACGGACGAAGCGGGTCTCTACGTGCAGGGCATTGAAAAAAGGATGGCGTCTTTGGACGTCCGGGTCGTTGAGGCCGATTTCCTGGTAGCTGACGAGATGGATCCGCCTCCGCCTGTCTTCAAGGTTGATAAGCTTCACGCGCCAGAACTCGACCGGATCGGAGGGGTCCAGGGAAACCCGCGCCTCAGCATGGATCCCTCCGAACACATTGCTCATCCACACGCAACCGGGGTGCGGCTGGCTGATCCCGTAGTGATTGCCCCGGCCGCCGGCAGGGCTTCTGCCGATGGACCAGAGGTTTTCTTCGCTGTCGTGCGGCCTGTCCCTGTCCATGAGATAGAAGAATTTCCCCCGCATCTCCAGAGGGTCGTCGGGCCGGCGGGTGATGTCCATCTCGGCGCCTTTCCTGACAGAGCTGAAGACTCTGCTGTATCCCCTGGCGTCGGCCGTGAGTTCTACCGTGTAGATGCCGTTATGGATGAAGTAGCGTTTCTCTTCGAGCGTGCTTTCCCCGGCTCCGTTTTTCATCCTGCCTGAAAGCCCGCTCCAGCGGCGGCGGCGCCATTTTCTCATCCCGGAGACCGCGGGCACGAGCAAGGCGATGATCAGGAACCCTCCCACCACGTAGACGATCGGAGGCCAGAACCCCGCCCCCAATTCCCTGCCGAGAGCCTCGGAACGGGTCCATACGTGGTTCCATTCCGCGCCCCTGGGCAGGTAGAAGGGGATGAGAAGCGGCGCCCAGGTCCCGAAGCGCCTCAGCCCCTCCGGGATGCACCGGGTTCTGGCAGAATGTCCGATCGCTCTGGCCGCTTTTTCGTCGAGCACGTCTGCGCCCACGAAAGAGAGGTTCACCAGGGTGGCCACCCTCAGGCCCATATGATCCACCCAGATGAGGACGCGCAGCCAGTCATACACGAGCATGCTCAGGAAAAGACCCAGGCTCCAGGCCCGGAATCCCTCGGCATCGAGAGTCCACGATTTCACGGTGGCCACCAGGGTCCGAATGGCGCCGTCCTGATTGTACCAGGTGGGGTCCGGAGACAACCGCAGGAACGAGTAAATGATCGGTGCCATCCAGAGGCCCCACCGCAGAACGCGGACTGCCTGCTCGACCAGGCCGATGAGGCCGTTCCGGGTGAAAAGCCCTCTCAGGGGCTCGGTGCTGCGCTGAAGAATAGCGGTCAGGACGATGAGGTTGACGCTGAAAAGAGGCGCCGCAAGGGACCAGTTGATGACACCGGACAGGGCTTCGTTGTAGAGGAGCCGGACACCCCCTTCGGTATTCCCCAGGTTCAAGGCGCCCCACTTGCTGCAGAGGGGGTAGATGACGTAAGGCTCCACGGGCCTGCCCACGCTGGGATAGTGAAGCGCCGCGTACTTGAAAAACTTCGCTTCGATCACCCCGATTTGCGCTGCGTCGAAATACCAAGCCAGCGCTCCCCCTGCCCCGCCGCCGAGAGCGGCGGCCAAGGCATACACCCGCCACGACTGGAACCGAAGTCGCTTCCCCCTGGCCATGTCAAGGCCGTCCCACAAGAGGTCCACACCCGCATACCCGATCGCCCCCGCGGCGACACCGAAAAGGAACCGCTCGAGGCTCCCCTGGGCCGGCAGGCCGCTCGTCAACCCAAGGCCGACGAAGGCGCCGAGGACGGCGCCACGGATGTAGTGGACCGGGTCCTGAAAACTGCGCCTCGCTCTGGCAAAGAATTTCTCGCTCCCGTCAAAAGTCTCCACGATCGTCTTGACCAGAGGGAAAGAAGCGGCGCCGGCCGCAAGAGAGACGGCGAGCCAGTGGCTGAATATGGACGTCACCACACCTCCCGCCGCGGTGATGGAGCCGACACCATGAACGATGGACATGAAAACGAGGCTGTACACGGCCCCTTTGGCGGCTCCGGAGCGGGCGTACTCCGAGCACCAGTACCACGTGGGTTTTCTTTCGTGGAAGGCATCCATGAAGATGCCGGTGATGAGAAAGGTCTGGGCCCAGAGCCCGGCCTGGGAGATCATCGTGGCGCAGAGGGCTGCCGGAATGCCGATGAAGCGGGGCAGGCCGGCCACTTCCGCTCCCGATCCCCAGGTCGCGACCATGGGCGTGAGGGATGCGGCTGCTGCGCTTCCCAGGAGAAGGGCGTGAACCCTACTGTCCCTGATCAGCCCGCGCGTGATCAGGAGGCTTATGACCCCTGCGACGACTTCATTGATGAGCCCCAGGATGAGGAACCTTCCGAGGGCATGGGAGACCTGGGCCTCGACCCCGATGCCCGGGGCAATGACCTCGCCGATCCGGCCGACCAACCCTGTCGCGCCGAGGAGGAGGAGGACGTTGAACACATAGGGGACGGCCAGGAATGCGCCGGCCCCCAGGGGCGTCAGATGTTCTCTGTTTGTCGAGAGGCGATAGAGGAGGGCTGAAAGATAGGCGATGCAGGCAAGAGCGGAGGCAAGCTCCGTCAGGACCAGGAGGTCTTTCCACACCGACGGAACCTGCCAGATCTGTAAGCCCGCCTTCCCTGACGCGGCAAAGGCGGCGGGGATCAGGAAGTCCTGGAGCGCCTCTGAGAGGGTAGGAGCTTTTCGGATAAACCGGTATGCAAGAAACCCGCCTGCCAGAAGGCCGAATGTCCCTGCGAGGAGAACCCCCTGCCATCCGTGACCGTGGTACGCCGCAAGCCCGCACCCGGCAATGGCGAGGACGCCGCACCCGTAGAGCACGGCATCACCCAGCAGGCTTTCCCTCCGAAGTGCGCTCCTCTCCCATTCCATGTGCGGATTCTTAAGGTTGATAGAGATAGCTCCAGGTCTCGGTGAGCACGTCCTCCTTCAGTTTGAGAAAAGCCCGGAGCTCCACCGGCCCTTGAATCTCCTGCTTCTCCTTGCCTCCTTCGCTTTCAGGCAAAATCTGAAACACGAGCCGCCACCCTCCCGTGACCCGGTTCTTGTAGACCTGCTGCTCCACCAGTTTGGCCTTTGCCCCAACGGTCACCACACCTTCCAGAGCAGCGTCGGCGGAAAGGTCCTGCAGCCGGCCGCCCAGGAAATCGATCACGAACTTCCTCTTCCCCGCAGCCTTGCCTTTGGCCGTGTAGGTCGCTGTGACCCGCCCTCCCGGAGGCCTGCCGCCGTCCGTGAAGTGGTGCCAGCTCATCCGGTAATCGAAAACCATCGGCTCTCCCGGCTCGGCCAAGGTCGAAGGGGTCCAGAAAGCGACGATGTTATCGTAGATCTCCTTTTCCGTGGGGATCTGGATCAATTCCACCCGCCCCTCCCCCCAGTTGCCCGCGGGAGTGATCCAGAGGCTCGGACGGTTTTCATAAAAGCTCTCCAGGTCCTGGTAGTTGTTGAAATCCTGGTCTCTCTGGCACAGGCCGAAACCCTTTGGGTTGGTCGTCTGAAAAGAGTTCACCAGGACTTCTTTAGGGTTCACCAGGGGCCGCCATATCCACTCTCCCTGCCCTGTGGTCATCATCAGGCCGTCTGAGTCATGAATCTCGGGCCGAAAGTCGTCGAACGGCCTGATGGACGTATTTTCCCCGTAGTAGAACATGCTCGTCATGGGTGCCACTCCCAGCTTTTGCACCTTCTTCCTGAGAAAGATCGTGCTCTTCACATCCATCACCGTCTCCTGGCCCGGGGTGACCACGAATTGATACGCCCCCGTGAGGCTGGGGCTGTCGGCGAGGGCGCAGATGGTGATGTCCTTGGCATCGGCGGAGGGAAGGTAAATCCAGAATTTTCTGAAGTACGGGAATTCCTCACCCCTCGGAAGAGCCGTGTCCACGGCGATTCCCCTGGCCGACAGGCCGTAATTCATGTTGCGGGCCACGGCCCGGAAATAGCTCGCCCCCAGGAAAACGACCACCTCGTCCTGGTAGTCCTTGTTGTTGATGAAGGAATGAACGCGGAAACCGGCAAACCCCAGGTTCTCGGGCACGAGGGCCTTGACCTTCTCTTTCTTGTAGTCGAAAAGGTCGGTTGAGAAGGGGACCGGCCGCACCTCTCCGTTCGGGTGAACGATGTCGATGCCGACGGTGCGGTCAAAGTAGAGGCCCGCGTGGAAGAACTGCAACGTAAAAGGGAGCTTCTCCTGGCGCCACAGAGCCTTCTCAGGCTTGAAGCGGATGTCGCGCCATTCATCATAGGTGATCTCGAGAAGAGAGTCCGGCACTTCGCCTTTCGGGCTTTTGTAGGCTGTTCTGCAAAGTTCCCTGGCCTCATCCACGACTCTCTGAAACGTGAAGGAGGAGGCAGCCCCTGCCTCCGGCACCCGGATGATTCCGTTTCCCATCAGGGAAATGAGGAGAAATCCTAGAACCCAGGCTGCTCCCGCGCGCAGAGGCCGGGGCAAGACGATCTTTTGAAAGCCTGTGAACATCATCCGGACGACGTATGAAAAAACCATGGATCTTTTCCTCCTTATGGGCCTCTTCCGTTGAGGGGCGGTTGATGCTTAGTACAAGCTTTCGTAAATACCCTCACGTATTCACCACCGAGGCACAGAGGACACCGAGAGGGATACATTTTTCGTCTATCGGGAGATACCGATAGACGAAAATAATCCTCGTAAGATCTTCTTGGGGCAGAATATTTTTGTTTGTCGGTATCTCCCGACAAACAAAAACTTCTCTCTGCGCCCTCTGCGTCTCCGTGGTGCACCAAGGTTCGTCACCGTAATTGTGAAAACCTGCACTTAGGCCAGGCCCAATTCCTTCAGCTTCCCCTTGGTGGGTCTTCCTTCCTTGTCCCACCCCCGCACCTTGTAATAGACGGGCAGCATCCGGTCAAGCTCGCAGACCTGGCCCTTGGCGGGCCCTGCCGGCATCGGTTCGCTTGTGAAACGGGGAGGCAGCGTATCGTCCTTGGCTCCGAACCCCGCCCTCAAGAGGAAGAGTCGTTCTGCGTTGAAGATCCTTTCTCCTGCCCTGGCAAGACCCTCCACATCCCATTCCGCGCCGGTGGCGGCGTTCAAGAGCCTCATGATTCCTTCGGGCCGGATATCCCTTGTCTGGGTGACCAGGTTTCTGATGGCGAAAAAAACACAGATCCCGGCAGCGTCCATCACCGCAAAGACGTCCTGCCAGTCCTTGACCAGTTGAGGCTTGTCTTCCCATGTCCACCCGTCGATCCGCATGGGGGTCCCGAAGACCTCGATATAGGCCGTGTGGCCACGCATGTGGCTTGCGCCGATCGGTGACGTGGCATAAGCCAGCCCCAGTCCCTTCGCGCCCCGGGGATCGTACGCGGCCAACTCCTGTCCTTTGGACACCATGGCCAGTTCCGGATGGCCGTACATCTTTGCCAGGCGGAGGCTTCCGAGGGCCAGGTGCTCGCCGAAACCTTGTTTCAAGGCCGTCTTGCCGCACATATCGACCATGCCCTCTGCATCCCCGAAAGGAAGCGGCCTTCCGATCACCTTTTCGTCCAGGATGCCTTGGTCGAACATCTCCATCGCGCATGCGATGGTTGCACCCATGCTGATCGTGTCCATGCCCATCTCGTTGCAGATGTAATTCGCCTTCGTGATCGCGGCAAGATCGCTCACCCCGCAGGCGCTCCCGAGTGAAAAAATACTTTCATACTCCGGGCCCTCGCCGCGCCCCCGGAAGGGTCCCTTGGAAATCCTCGTCACCCTTCCGCAGGCGATCGGGCAGCTGAAACAGGCTTTGGGCTTCACCAGGTATTCCTCTGTCAGCCTCGCGCCGGCGATCTTCTCCCAGTCGTCGAAGATCCCTTGCCTGAAGTTGTACGCCGGAAAGACCCCTGTTCTATTCGTTACGCCGACAGCACCGGCCGTACCGTAGGTTCTCAAGGGAGGAGGAGTGTCTTTGTAGGCTTCCTTGAACCGATCGCGGTACTCCTTGACGATCGAGGCGAACTGCTTCTCGTCATGAAGGGGGACCTTGCGATTGCCCTTTGCCACAACCGCTTTAAGCCTCTTTGAACCCATGACAGCCCCCACCCCCGACCGACCGGCGGCCCGATCCTTGTCATTCATCACCGCCGCAAAAAGCACGCCCCTCTCGCCTGCAGGGCCGATGCATGCCACCCTGGCCTCCCGGCCTGTCTCCTGTTTCAAAAGGTCGTCAGTCTGGTGCGTATCCTTTCCCCAGAGTTGGTCTGCGCTCCTCAGTTCCGCCCTGTCTTCCTCGACGTAGAGGTAGACGGGGCGAGAAGAGGCCCCCTCCAGGATGATGCCGTCAATGCCGGTGCGCTTGAGCATCGCCGGGAACTCCCCGCCCGAATTGGAGCACGTCACCCCGCCGCTCAGGGGTGACTTCGTCGTCACCATGTAGCGCGCGCCCGTGGGCGCAAGGGTTCCTGTGAGAGGTCCGGTCATCATGATGAGCTTGTTTTCTGGGCTCATGGGGTCACACTCGGGGTTCACTTCTTCCAGAAGGTAGCTGATGCCCAGGCCTCTTCCGCCGATGAAATCCCTCGCCCTCTTCATGTCAACCGGTTCGAATCGCGTTTTCCCTTTTGTGAGATCCACCCGCAGTATTCTACCCGCGTAACCCATCGTTGACTTTCCTTTCATTAATATTGATATAAGAGTTCTTGAAAAATATGAGAATCGCTCTATTTTCTAAAGGCGTTGATTACACATGATCATCAAAGTCAAACCTTATGGATTCCCGAAAAACCGCACTTTCGCCGTGCCTGAAAGCGGCGAATTGCAGGTGCCCGAGGGAACCGACCTCGCCACATTGCTGAATCAGGTGGGAGTCACTCAAGGCTCAACGGCGGTCGTGGTGATCGTCAACGGCCGCTACCAGCCCGGCAACTACCTTCTCCAGCCCGGCGACGACGTCACCTTTTTCCCGCCTTTCGAAGGGGGATAGCCCACTGAATGGCGAGCATTATAAGAGGCTCAGGGACGAGGGTCAAGGATAAGAGGTACGGGTTCAGGGCGCGCCCGGCAGACCCTTTCCTTCAATGCCGAGGACCCTGTTTCGAATGGAGAATAATACCCAAAAATACTTGACATCTTTATTTTTTTTGCTTATCGTCGCTTCATGAATCCCCACTGAAACCAGCGGAATTGAGATTTGAAAGCGGACCAAGCACCATCACGCAAAGAAACTGTTGAAATCACTTTGCCGAGCAAGCTGGGCTACGAAGCCATCGTGAGGGGTGGACTGGCTGCGTTTGCAAAGAACGCAGGCTTCTCACCGCCGCGGGTCGAAGATCTCAAAACCGCAGTCTCGGAAGCTTGCATCAACGCAATTCAGCATGGCAACAAAGGAAACCCGGACGCCCAGGTGATCGTCTCGGTCACCTTCAAGGACGGCATCCTGGGTATCTCTGTGTTTGATGAGGGAGACGGGCTGAAGGAAGAACCCAAGGACCCTGACATCGTGAGAATCGTCGACGACCTGGAACCTGCGGTGGGTTTCGGCGTGTTCTTGATGAAGCGACTGATGGATGGTGTTGAGTTTAGGAAAGCCACGAACCAACGCCATGAAGTCCGGATGACGATGAAGTTGAGAGGATAGCAAACCGGGAAAGGGATTTTCCGAGAGTTGATATCCGACCAGGTTCAAAGGAAAAAGAATTATGATCCAGCGGCCCAACGAAATCAAGATTGAGAGAAAAGGGGATATCACTCTCATGGACATCCGTGGGGACGTCACCGCCTTCTCCGAATCATTCCTGAATAATGCTTACAACAGCGTCCGTGAGACGGGCACCAAGAAGATCGTCCTGAATTTTGAAGAGGAAGCTTACATCAACAGCGGCGGCATCGCTCTCCTCATCCAGATCCTTGCGCAGACAAAACGGAACAATCAGGCCATCGGCATCACCGGGCTTTCGGAGCACTTCAAGAAAATCTTCAGCATGGTCGGAATTACCAAGTTCTCAACCATCTACCTGAGCCCGGAAGAGGCGCTGAAAGCGATGTCCGCCCCCCGCTGAGGTCTTCTCATGTTTCAAAGCGGTTTTGGTCCAGAGCGGGGTTCCGGCCGCAGAACCGTTATAGTTTCTGAAGCTGTCAAAGAGAACCTCTTCCCAATACAAGATAACCCGCACCATTGAAAGACCCATGCCAGACGAGAGTCTCCAGCACGAAGTAGAAACGCTCAGGGCCTCTCTTGCCCGGGCTGAAGACTTCCGCACCGAGCTGGACCGCCGCATCTTCCATCTCAAGACCCTCTACGACCTCAGCCAAGAGATCCACGGCAGCATCGATACAGAGACGATTCTCAAGAACTTTCTCCTCATGTCCATGGGTAATTTCGGAGCTGTGGCCGGGTTCATTCTCCTGACAAACCTCACCTCCTTGAAAATAGAGCATTTCAATCAAGTGGGAATCCACGAGGGCGATTCAGATTCATTTCGCGGGGAGTGCCAGCGCCTTTTCGACGAAAAGGGCTTCCACCAGTCGATCGCCGAGATCCGGGCAAAATCGGATTCCGAATTTTCCCTCTCCCCGATCATTCTCACCCTTCCCTTTGTCCTTGACGCCAATACCCTGGCCCTGATCGGCCTGGGCGCCAAGCTTTCAGGCGATCCCTACAGCCAGGACGACAAGGAACTGCTCTACACATTGCTCAACAACGTATCGGTCGCGGTCAAGAACGCGAGATCTTTCGAGGAGATTCAGAGACTCAACAGGAACCTGGAGGCGAAAAACATCGAGCTCAGCGCGTCCCTCAGAAAAATCGAGATTCTGGAAATGGTCAAGGCAAACCTCTGCAAGTTCATCCCAGCAACGGTGACCCGGCTGATTGACAAATCCCCAACCGGCGCTATTCCCGAGCTGGAGGATAAAGACCTCTCCGTCCTGTTCCTCGACATCGAAGGCTATACGGGCCTTTGTGAACGCCTTGGCGACACCGTGGTCCACGACATCATCGAGAGGCACTTCTCTGTGTTCATGGATGCCATCTACAAAAACAACGGGGATGTCAACGAGACGGCTGGTGACGGTCTCATGGTCCTGTTCATGGACGAGGACCCGAAAACCAATGCCCTCGAAGCGATCAATGCAGGCCTGGCCATCAGAGAGCAGGCAACCAGGATCAAAGAGCAGTTCAGTCAACTCGACCGGCCCCTTGATGTGAACATGGGGATCAATTCGGGCCGCGCCCTCGTGGGAGCCGCTAAATTCGAAAGCGTCACGGGTTCCCGGTGGACTTACACGGCGAGAGGGACCCTGACGAACGTCGCGGCCAGGATCGGTGCTTTAGGCAAGAGAGGCAGCCTCTTGATGTCAAGGGAAACAGCGGACCGGATAAGAGATCATTATTTGCCCACATGCAAGGGAAAATTCAAACTCAAGAACGTCTCCGAAGAAGTCGAAGTCTTCGAACTCTGACCCTTACCGCATTGCCGTGCGGCTCAGCTTCACAGCTTCGGCAGAATTTGCCGGGGCTGACCCGCCTTTGCTAAGGCCACGGTGGATACCCTTTTCGTGTTCAACCCGGCCCTTCTCCACCCTTCACAGTAGCTCTGCAACGGAAGACGACCGGACTGAGCATCCTGGCGAAGGCGAGTAAATTGGCCCGAACTCCGGCGAAGCAAGAATGGGTTCTCCTGTTCTCAGCGGACTTTTAAGTTGACTTTATATAAGGGCGAGGAATATAAAGCAGACATGATAGATCGTTCGATGCGAACATATCTGGGGAATCGTCTTTCCAGGCCCTTTGTGCATATCCTCTTCGGCGCGAGGCAGACCGGGAAGACAACCCTCCTAAACGCTTTGCTGCCTAATGCATCTCTTGTCTACAATTTGGCGGACCCGGAAGAAAGGACTCGGCATCTTTCCGAACCGGCGCTCTTCCGCTGAGAGTGTGAAGCCCTGCCAAGCTTAACGAATCGATCACTGCCCTTCCCTGGCAATATCTGTGATGGACATATCTTCCCCGATGGCCATAACCTTGTTCAATCCTGAAGGAGTATCCGGATATATCCTGCACATTACTGGTATGGCGATATGATTTTCACACTCGGGAAATAGGTCTTGATCCGACTCACATCCCTCGTCACCAGTTCCAGCCCCTCGGTTGCTGCATGAGCCCCGATGAAGAAGTCCGGAAGAGGCGCTACCTTCTTCCCCTTGCCCTTTCTGTACCTGACATACACTTTTCCAGCCAAGAAAAGCGCCTCCCTGGGAATGGCTATCATCTTCAAGCCACATTCTGCAACCGCCTTTTCCAATTCCTCAATCCGTTCAAAGCCAATGGAGATCTCCGTGTAGATGACAGGATTGATGATTAGTGAGCGCGTTCGACTTAGCTGGGCAAGCACTCCCTCTGACCAGTCACCCCACTCAGGATCGTTGAGGAAAACGTCCAGGATCACACTGGAATCCACGAGTACGTTTTTCATCGACTATCCCCTGGTCAGGCGCATGATCTCCTCGGTGCTCATTTTAACCGTAGCGATCCCTCGCAATCTCCTGAAGGGGCTCTCCCCGGGACTCCTTCCTTTCTTTTTCACGATGAAGACCCTGCCCTTTTCCTCCACAAAATCAATCTCTGAACTGGGAAGGATGCCCAGTTTTTCTCTGATACGCTGAGGGATAGTCACCTGCCCTTTTGTTGTCACTCGCATCGTCAATCTCCCGAACATTGTTGAAGTAATACCGGTAATACTATTACAATCTACCAGACCCTTGTCAACACTTTTTCTCTCAGGGTTCTTTTTGTTGCCACACCCGCGACTCTGGAATAGAATCCCATCTAAACCCCTCTCATAAGGCGAGAGTATGAAGCTTCTTTTAATCAACCCGTTCGATCGAAGATCGGGCGCCTTTTCAAACCATTTTCCACCGCTCAGCATCGGTTACATCGCCTCTTTGACCCCGCCCGACTGGGACATTCAGTTCGTGGACGAGAACTTCGAACGTTTTCTTCCCCACAAAGCGGACCTGGTCGCCGTGACGGCGATGACGGTGCAGGCAAACAGGGCGTATGAGATCAGCCAGGTCTACAAAAAAATGGGTGTCCCCGTCGTCATCGGAGGGATTCACGCGTCCATGGTGCCGGAAGAGGCCCTGAATCACGCGTCGGCCGTTGTTGTGGGAGAGGCGGAATCCCTGTGGCCGAAGGTCATTCAGGATTTCCTGGGGGGCTGCCTGAAACCCATTTACGAAAACGACGCTTACCCGTCTCTTCAGCAGATGGCCATTCCGAGAAGGGATCTCTTCAGCCACAAATACCGGTTCGACTGCATTCAAACATCCAGGGGCTGCCCCTTTCACTGTGACTTTTGCTCGGTCCCGGTTTTCAACGGCCGTGCGTTCAGGCTCAGGCCGGTGGAGGAAGTCATCGAAGAGCTGAGGACGATCAGGAAGAAGTTCGTGTTCTTTGTGGACGACAACATCGTGGGCATCGGGCCTGCCAACGAGGAGCGGGCAGAGGCCTTGTTCGAGGCAATGCTGAGAAGGGGCATCAAGAAGCACTGGATCTCCCAGGCTTCCCTGAACATCGCAAGAAACGACAAACTGCTCTGCCTGATGAAAAGGACGGGCTGTCTCGGCTTGCTCTTAGGCTTCGAGTCGCTGGAGAGGGAAACGCTCCTGGGATCGGGAAAATCTCAGAACCTGAGAAATGACGAAACTCCCAGGCAGAGCTATGGAGAGGTCATCCGAAAACTTCACAAACACGGCATCGCGGTGAACGGCTATTTCTGTTACGGATACGAGGACACGAAGGAGTCCATCCTCCATTCCCTCGATTTCATCCTTCGTTCCGGCATGGACATCACCAACACGCCCATACTGATCCCTTCTCCGGGGACGCCGATGTACGAGCGCCTCTCCGACAGCCTCGATTTCAAGAACTACCCTGAGGATTGGAGCAAATACCTAGGCCGGCTCGTCTATTGCCCAAGAAAGGCGACGAAAAAAGAATTCTACGAGGCGTACATCACTTCATCGCGAAAGCTCATTTCCCTGAAAGAGGTCTTCAGGAGAGGGATTCGCAGCCTCGGATGGTCGAAAAGCCCTTTTCAAAGCACCATGATCCTGCTGTTTAATCTCGCCTACAGAAAACTGCGAAAAACGCACCTCGATTTTCTGCTGGCACAGGATGCGGATTTCAGGTCGGCTCACGAAGCACTGGAAAAACCCGCTTCTACAAGATGAAGGGTCCGGGGTCTTCTGAGAAGATGCGTGCGCGCCGCTTAAAGCGGGGAAAAGCAGCCTACAGATGTTTGCGCCTCAGGAACGACAGGGCCATCATCACGGCGCTGATTGCCAGGCAGGCGTAAGCGAACAGATCCCCATGCAGGGTGTAAAATGTCCTTTTCCGGGAAAGGGAAACCTGATGGGTGAGATGGCCCTCCACGAATATATCCTTGTTGTTTTTCTCCAGTTTGGCGGGTATCCGGCCGTAGGGATCGATGAAACAGGATATGCCCGTGTTCGCGGCCCTCACTACCGCGATCCGGTTTTCCACGGCCCGGAATGTCGTGATGGCCAGGAACTGGTGGGGAAAAACCGTTTCCCCGAACGCCGCTTCGTTGCTGATGTTGGCGATGAATTGGGCCCCTCCCTTCACAATAGCCCTGGACAGGTCGGGAAACAGGGTTTCCCAGCATATGAGCACTCCGAACTTGCTCCCATCGTCAAGGCTCAACAGGGTCATTTCCTCACCCGGCACCAGGTATGTTCTCCTCCCTTCGGGGACGATAAATCGAGGCCATGGGATCTTTCCCTGGTAGGGGATCGCTTCCTTGAACGGAACCAGGCGAACCTTGATATACTGTCCCAGGAGCTGGGCCTCCGGAGAGAAGAAAAGCGCCGTGTTTCCCCCTTTTGAGGGATCAATCGGCCCCTTGGCAAACTTGGGATATTCCGAGCTTCCGATCAGGAAATACGTGTTGATTTCCCGGATCATGAGAACCAGGTTTTTGAGAAGAGCCAGGTTCTTCAGAACATATCCCGGAGTCGCGGCCTCAGGCCAGATGATCATTCTTGGCCGATCCGGGGATGCTTCTCTGCTCAAGCCGGCGTAGCGCGCCATGATCCATTCTGCGAGTTTGGGGTCCCACTTTCTGTCCTGCTCGATATTGCCCTGGATCACAGACACGGTGATTTCCTTCTCTGAAACCTTTTCATGCAGCTCGGTGTAGCCGTAGAAGGCGGCAGCGGAGGTCAACGCAAAAGCCGTGGCAGCCAGGCCGACCCTCCAGGCCCCGGCCCGGAGTGTTCTCGAGCTTGTCTGTGCTTTTTCCCTCCATGGAACCCAGGGGTGGAGAAGTGCGGTGACGGCCGCATTGACCATAACGACCAAGAAACTGACCCCATAAGCACCGGTGAAGGAGGAAACCTGGATGATCCATTCGTTCTGGTACTCAGAATGGCCGAGGAACGCCCACGGGAGAGCCATGAACCCGAGGTTGGCTCGGATGAATTCCGTCGCCACCCATAGGCATGGCGCCAAGAAGAGCCCGGCTGCCAGGCTGAACCGCTTCGAGATCAGAGAGAATCCGATCCCGAACAGGGCCACGTAGGAGGAGAGATAAAGCCCCAGGATGGCGTGATGGAGCAGGGTGTACCCCTGGATTTCCAGGATCCAGCTGAAAACGCCCGGGAAAAAAACGAACCCCCACAGGTAGGAAAGGGAGAGACTCATCCTCAAGGTGCTGCCGGACAGGGCCAGGAAGAACGGCACGAGCCCCACCCAGCTGAGCCATGCCAGATCATGTTTTGGGAAGGTCAGGACAAGAAGAAAGCCTGAAGAGAGAGCAGCGGCGAAAGAAAAAAGCTTATGAGAAGTCGGCCGAGGGATTCTCATTCCGCAGCGTTCACCACGATCACGGTGAGGTCATCGCTCTGAGGGGCGGCACCCGCAAATTCGGTGACCCTGGCCATGATCTCTTTGAGAAGCGAATCAGCGTTTTTCGGCCCGGCTGCTGCGACCATGTCGAGCAGTCTTTCGAACCCGAACAATTCCCCCTTACTGTTCTTCGCCTCCACGATCCCGTCGGTGTAAAGGATGACCTTGTCGCCCGGTGCAAGCTCGATGCGCGTTTCCCGGTAATCGGCCTCATCCAGAATGCCGAGGGGGAAATTATCCCCTTCTGTCTGCACGAGAACGGCGTGGCCTTTTCTTGGGGAAAAAAGAATCGGCTGCGTCTGGCCTGCGCTGCAAAGGTTGAGGGTCCTTTGCTTTGAGTCCAGCACGCCGTAGAGGAGGGCCACGAACATGCCGCTCTTGATATCCTTCTTGGCCCGGCGGTTGGCGCGGATCATGATTTCTCCCACGGCCAACCCTTCTTCTGAGAGCATGCGGAAGATGCTCCGGGACGCAGACATGACGAGGGCCCCTGAGACGCTCTTCCCCGTGACGTCGCCGACGACGAACCCCACCTTATCTTGACCTATGTCGATGAAATCATAGAAGTCGCCGCCCACCTCCCGTGCCGGGATGGAAAGGGCGGCGATCTGGAAACCCTCGATCTGCGGGCAGGAAGCGGGGAGCATGCTCATTTGAAGGTCCCTGGCGATGGCGAGTTCTTCTTCCATGCGCTGCTTTTCGAGGTTTTCCTGGAAGAGCCTGGCGTTCTCCAGGGCCACAGCGCTCTGGTTGGCCAGGGTGCGGAGCAGGTCCACATCGTCCCGGTTGAACATCTTCCCCGATTTCTTGTCCCCCAGGCTCATCACCCCGATGACCTGGTCCTGGAAAACGAGGGGAACCATCAGGGTCGCGTGAAGGCATTCAAAATCCACGGTGCAGGTCCCGCAAACCTCCTTGTACCTCGGGTCTTCAAGAACGTCGTTCTTCGTCAGTTCCCTCTTCTCCTTTTCGATGATCTGCATCAGAGGCTCATCGCGGCGAAAGCCTTTTTTCCCCACCTCCGCTTTTCGCTCACCCTCTACCAGGGACACCCGGTACTCGGCAGCTGCCGGCTGGAGCAGCATGATCGAACCTGTGTTGATGAACATATCCTCCATGAAAGTCTTCATCAGCCTTTTGAGAATCTGCCCCTGATCCAGAAGAGAGGTCATGGCCGCGCCGATCTTGTCCACGATCTTTCCATGATCGTACTCCTTCCGGAAGAACAACCGGTCTACGACCGCCTGGATCCGGTCCCGCAGAGGGTTGAATACGAGAATCACGGCAAGGGTGAAGAGAATCGGGAATGCCCGAGACTGGGCGACCTCGTATTTTCCCATGACCACATTCAGCCCCAGGCTGACCACTGCATACGCACCCACGACAATGGCGGTGACAACGACATAACCGACGGTTCTCTTGATGATCGTGTCTGCGTCAAAGAGGTTGTGCCTGATGATGGAGTAGGCGATAGAGGCGGGAAAAAAGATCACAAAGAACACCAGAAAATTCCAGGGGAAATTGACCTTCACCGCCTGGACGATCAACATGATGACGGCTGAAGGCAGGAAGGCGATGGTGACGCCGAATAGGATCATCCTGGCCCGCTGCCTTGCCAGCACGGTCGAGGCTTTGAATGTGCTGTGAATCATCAGGGCCAGCAGGGATGCCACGCAAAAAAGTGCGAACAAGCGGTTTCGGGGAGCGATCTGGTCATAGGCGAACGTCCACCATGCGGACAGGTTTGACTGGAGCACCTTTTCGAAAGTGGAGAGATACACCTGGTAGGCGAGGTTGAGAATGAAGGCCGGAAGGTAAATCAGGTACTCGATGCCCGGAAATCGCTTCAAGATCTTCTTTTTCTCGGGGAAGACGAGGCCCAGGTGGACAAACGTGGCAGGGTACAGGCACAGGATCAGGTAATGAAAATGGACGGTCCGGTAGGCGGAAATGGTCTCAAACCCGGTGACCATGTACCCGCCCAGACAAAAACATAAGATGAAAAAGACCCAGCTGGCGGTGGTGTTGGGTTTGAGGACGTAGACGATGAACCCGAGAATGTAAAGGGCGA
>JAGUZM010000465.1 GCA_020060805.1 Deltaproteobacteria bacterium
GCCCACACCCGGCGGATCAGAGCACTCGGCTTCTCCTCGCTAGGGCAACTGCTTCTGTATTTGCCTCAAGGCCGAAGGCCGCTCCTCAAGCACCAGGGAACCTGGTGCGCTCCTCAAGCGAAGCGCTCCTCAAGTCTTGCCCTGGCAAGACGCTCCTCTGCTGAGCGCCCCTCAAGGCGCGTCAACGCCGCTCCTCCAGTGCACTTTGAGTGCACGCTCCTTCCGTTCCGCTGAGGGAAAAGAAAAAAGTGCGGCGTGACTTTGCGGGAGCGGTGAAAAATCCAGTTTCCACGCTTCGTCACCCCGGGGGTGACATCCCCCGCAAACTGAGTCGAAAAGCAATGAGGGGGCGCAGGCGCGGGAGATGCACTTGAAACAAAGCCGCCCTCTGCCAGGGGTTCCTTCCGGCCGCAGGAAATTCGCCCTCCAATAATCTCCGGGAATCCTAGCACTTGCAAGCTAACCCATATCTTTTCTCCGATCATTCGCTGCGCGCCGAAGGTTAGGGAGAGGGAATTCGTGCAGGAGTCCTGCCCCTCCAGTTTGAGATCAGGCCCTTTTGTTTGGCATGTATCTTGAATTCCTAAAGAAAAGGGGGTACTCTGAAAAGACAAAGAGGAGAAAAAGACTGCGGTTTTTTTACGCAGCGAAAGGCTGACTGTCTCCTTTTTGTGCCTGATGCCGGAAGGGGTGAAGCGCAGGAGAACCGCGGCGTTTGGCCGCGCAACGTTCCTGAAAGAGGATGAGCATGGAGCACCGAGATTCGGTGGACGGGATTCCGAAAAGTGAAGAAGCCGGAAGAAAGCAGTATTATTCGAGGCTCCACCGGAAGTTTATCCTGATTACCCTGGTGTGCTCCCTCGTCCCCCTCCTCCTGGTCGGCTGGGCGATTAACATCCATTACACGAGGTTTGCCAAGGCTCGCCTGACTGGCTCTTTCGAAGCGCAGGCGGAGCATCACCGCAAGATCATCGAACTCTTTTTGAAGGAACGGAGCTCCAAACTCCAGCTCCTCGCTCAAACCCATTCCATAGAGTATCTGGGCCAGATGGCCAACCTGGCGCACGTGTTCGAAATCATGAACCATCAGGCGGGGTCGATTACGGACCTGGGGGTCATTAACATGCAGGGTAAGCATGTTGCATACGTGGGCCCGTACGATTTGATGGAAAAGAACTACTCGGAGGCTTTCTGGTTCAAGAAGGTTATGGAAAGGGGCCTCTACGTCAGCGACATGTTCACGGGATTTCGAAAAGTCCCTCATTTTATCTTGGCCGTCGTGCGGGAGGAACGGGGAGAGAAATGGATTTTGCGGGCAACGGTGGATACAGAGGTTTTCCGCTCCCTCGTGGAGAACGTCAGAATTGGAAGGTCAGGAGAGGTGTACCTCCTGAACGAGGAGGGAACGTACCAGACCATCCCTCGCATCAGCGGGCGGATCATGGAGAGGTCCCCTTTGCCCCTGGAGCCTTACCACGAGGGCATAAAGGTTCGGATCGTCGATGGGAGGGTGAAGGAATCGAAGGTGGGGTCCCGTGAGCAGATCATGGCCACCGGTTGGCTCAAGGAGCCCCGGTGGATGCTCGTGGTCAAGCAGGATTACTCAGAGGCCTTCGACGAAGTCAATTACGCCAATTACGCCACGCTGGTATTCCTCCATTTGAGCGCCTTGACGATCTTGATCGTCACCCTTCTCATCACAAGGCATCTGATCAAGGTGATCCGCAAAAGGGACGAGGAGGCGGATGGACTGAACCAACAGCTCCTGGAGGCGGGCAAGATGGCCTCCGTCGGTGAGCTTTCCGCGGGCGTGGCCCACGAGATCAACAATCCCCTGGCGATCATTCTCACGGAAAAACAGATTCTCCTCGACCTGGCGGAAATGACGCCCACCCTGGATGAGAATTTCAAGAAAGAACTGCTCGGCTCTCTCGCCCAAGTGGATGTCCAGGTGAAGCGTTGCAAACGCATCACCCAGAACCTCTTGCGTTTTTCCAGGCGCACCAAGTCGGTCATCGAGTCGGTGGACCTGAATGATTTTGTGGCGGAGGTCGTGGAATTGATGGAAAGGGAGGCGAGGTCAGGAGGGATCAAGTTCATGACTTCTTTGGATGAGAACTTGAAACCCATCCTGTCCGATCCCTCCCAGTTGCAGCAGGTTTTCCTGAACCTCATCACCAACGCCATCGATGCCCATGACGGCAAGCCCTATGGCACCATCCAAATACGGACGGAGGCGGACGACCCCGGCAAGAAGGTGAAAGTGACCTTGGCCGATACCGGATCCGGAATTCCAAAGGAAAACCTCGGCAGGATATTTGACCCATTTTTCACGACAAAGCCCGTGGGCAAGGGAACGGGGCTGGGTCTTGCCATCTGCTACGGCACGATCCAGAGGCTGGGCGGGACCATCTCGGTGAAAAGCGAGGCGGGAGAAGGAACGGAATTCACGATTGTCCTTCCATACACGCCGCCCCAGACCCTTCAGGAAAGCATCGGCCCAGGGGAATGAAGGCGAAGGTGCCCGCGGCTGTCGAAGGAAAGGAGCGGAAAGATGAAGTTCTCCAAGGTGCTGCTGGTGGATGATGAAGTCGTATTCACCACCAACATGGCAAAACTCCTGACCAACAGGGGTTACAACGTGACCGCGGTCAACAGCGGAGGTGCGGCGATTCGGGCCCTTCAAGATCAGACCTTTGACGTGGTGGTGCTGGACTTGAAGATGCCGGGCATGGACGGGATCACAACCCTGAAGGAGATCAAGAAGCTCGGCCTTTTCGCTGAGACCCTTATCCTCACAGGCCATGGCTCCATCGACACAGCCCTGGAAGCAATCAAGCTTGGGGCTTATGATTATCTGACCAAACCATGTGAAATCGGAGAACTGGTCGCCAAGATCGAAGGGGCGTGGTCCAAGAAGGAGGAGGCGGAAAAGCGGGAAA
>JAGUZM010000522.1 GCA_020060805.1 Deltaproteobacteria bacterium
CGGCTTTGTCGTCGGGCAGTCCGGCATCCTGCAGGCCTTGCTCATCCTGCTCCTGGCCAAAAGCATCACCAATTTGACATCCCTTTCCATTGCAGCTGTTTCCACGAACACTCCCGTGGCCGGAGGTGGCGCCTACTTCCTGATCTCTAAGGTCTGCGGAACTTCTGCCGGATCCGCTCCTGCTCCTGGGGCGAGAGGTTCTCCCATCCCTTGAGCTCTTCTCTAATCCGGTCCTGTTCCTGGGGCGAGAGGTTCTGCCACTGCTGATGGCGCTTTCGGAAAAGCTCCCGGTCCTCCTGGGGAAGCTCCTTGTATTTTTCCATCCGGCGGCGCATTTCGAGTTGCTTTTCCGGCGGCAGGGACTGCCACCTTTCCATTTCTTCTTTCTGCATCTGGCGGTCCCTGCGCAGGCCGATGAGGGGGTCCACCTTATTCGCCTCAGGAGGCGTGAGACCCTCCGACGGGAAAGGGGGGATGGCGTGCCGGCCGGGCGAAAATTCCCGGGACCCCACAAGCTCGGACGGGGGAAGTTGTTTTTGAGTATGCCCCGAAGAGGTTGCCGCAAGGGCGAAGCTCAGGGTTACGGAGAGCAAAGAGGCGGTGCAACAGAGGGCCAACCGTGTATTTTTCACTCTCTTCGTCACCGTGGGATTCCTCCAAGGACGCCTAAAGAATCTGCTTCCCGTCAACCACCCGGACCAGTTTGCTCAGGACCTCCAGATCCTGCAAAAGCTGCAAGTTTTTGATGACTTCCGCGTCGCTGAGGACAGCCTGTTTTTCCGGACCGAGGCTTGTGAGGTTCTCCTCCGAGGATGGCCCTTGGAAGGTCTTGTACGTGAACCAACCGACGGATATGACCACGATACAGGCGGCCGCCAGGGCAGGGATGACCCTTGAAGGGCTGACGTAGACCCATTGCCACCAGGGCATTCTGGGCTTACTCTCAAGAGAACCCGAGATGGAACGGGCCATATCACGGGCCCTTCCAGGGGACAGGCTTGGAAGGCCCGCACCTTCCCGAACCCGTTCAAGGAGCCGAAGAAGCCTTTGATGCTCATCGCGGCACCCCTGGCAGATCGCCAGATGCTGGGCAAAGGCAGAGCGCTCTGCAGTGCCCAGCTCTCCATAAGCGTCCAGCACCAGTGTTTCATGCTGTTCAGGACATGCCGACATGATCTCACCTCCTGAATCTCAGGGTTGTTCCCATGCTTTGAGGGCCTCTCTCAAAAACTGGGTCGCTCGGAATAGATGGCTCTTGACCGTGCCCTCCGCCGTTCCCATGACCTGAGCGATTTCTTTGATGCTCATCCCGTGG
The DNA here is from genome assembly GCA_020060805.1 of Deltaproteobacteria bacterium. GTDB lineage: Bacteria > Desulfobacterota > DSM-4660 > Desulfatiglandales > HGW-15 > JAHECH01. The sequence continues at coordinate 1,316 of JAGUZM010000522.1, forward strand.
AGAACCTTGAGCTGAAAAGCCAGGCGCTGTTTCCGGGGGAGAGCGCTGAGGGAGTTGCGGATGTCCTCCGAAAGCTGCCTGTACCTCAGCCTGTCGGCCGGATCCCCTTCTCGGCCGGTGGTCTTCTCGTCTGCGGCCAAGTCCTCTAAATCCCCTCTCCTCCCTGGCTCCTTCTGCCAGGGAACGAAGAGGCGGTTCCATCTCCACCAGTGCCTTTTTCTGTCACGGCAAAGGTTCACCACGATGCGATAGAACCAGGTGTAGAAGGAGGAGTCACCTCTGAATCGGTCCAAACCCCGAAAGGCCCGGAGGAAAGCCTCCTGGGTGTTGTCTTCGGCTTCCTCCCTGACTTCGGAGCACATGTGAAAAGCGATCGCGTAAGCCTTGTGCTGATAACGGCCCACCAGTTCTTCCACTGCCTGCTGATTGCCGGCCCGAACTTCCGCCACCAGTTGTTCATCGCTCAACGCGGTCAGGGGCCCATACCCTTTTGCCGTGTCCCCCGAAACAGGGGGTAAAGCCTTGGTTCGCCCTTCAACGTTCATCATAGCCGAGTGGCATCCCGTAAAGCAAGGGCACGGCCGAGCCTCTCCGCTTGGGATTTTCGACAACACGGAACTCATCAGATCGGGCGCCCTCGGGGACAGGTTAGATCCCCTCCCCCCCCAGAATTTATGATCGTTTACAACGGCTTAGACGTTTTACCGGGGGAATGGTTTACATCCTCTCCCACAACAGAGGCATTCTATATGATTTTGAGGCCCTTGAGAATAGAGATCCCCCATGATTTTGGTGCAAATTGATAACCATTTGACATTATTTGATAATCTACTTTCCGAGGAGGGACAGGAAGCGGGCTATCTCTGAGGCGCCGTTGGGCCCGGCAGGCTCGGATCGGGATAGGGAGAGCAGCTCGTCAAGACGGGAGAGCCAGGCGGCGCCATGGAACCCCTCCTCGGCGATAGAGATACCCGGCATCTTCTCTTCGATGAACGAGGCAAGGCAGGGGGATTCCCTGAAGTCAGGCCTCGCGATATACCCGAAAGGAACCCCGGCCTGGAAGACCTCGGCGAGAGTGCTGTATCCCACCTTTCCGATCACCCCGTCGGAGGCATGAACCAAATCCGGATGAAAAAAGCCCGAGCGGTGTGGCAAAAGACGCAGATTGCCCTTTGCTTCAATATCCTGAGCCCCACCCGGCACGATGAAGGTGACATGGGCCCGTTCTTCGAGGTCCTCCAGGAAAGGGTATTGGCTCGATATGCCGCCCATGGTGATCAGAACCGCTTTGGAATCTAACGGGACGGCAAGATCTTTACGAACCTCGGCGGACGGTTTCCTTTGTTTTCGGCTGACAGGGGGCACGGTAAGGTCCACAAAGCGCCGTTCGCACACAGGCTCAGCTTGAATGTGAACATCCGCCATGGCAAAGAGCTTATTCAGGTAGTGAATGTGAGGAATCAACCCCGGCATCTTCTCAACATAGGCCTCGTAGATCCAGTCCCAGGTGAAATTTTCCACCAGCACGGAAGGAATACCGGCCTCCCTGGCTGCAAGGATGCCCATGGGCGCTATGTCGCACAGAGCAAGAGCGCAAGCCCTCTCCCTCAGGAGGGATGCGAGGGATGCGATTCTGGAACCCTCAAAGGGAAAGAAACGGTTCAGCCGATCGAGGGTCCTGTTGAGATCGATGCGCAGGGGAGACTCCTGCACAAGGCCTATGTCGGGGAGCAGGGAATGATAAGAAAAACGACCTCCCAGGGAATCCTCGAAAAACCAACGGGGAACCTCCGTGAAAATATCGAAGTTGAGGTCCGGATGGAGTTCCAGAAGGGCAGCCATCACCGCAGATGCCCTCGCAGCGTGGCCGAAACCGTGGGGTGAGATGAAACACGCGATTCGTCGCAACCCTCGCACCTCGGGCACCAATCTCGCCTCAGAAACCCATTGACCTGGTCCTCAGAGGGCCCCACCCGCCAGGTGGTCTTCCAGGCCCGGAATCAAATCCGCTCCTCAGCCGACCCAGGGGGGTGGTCTCTGGCGAGTCCGCAACCGGAAATGGACACATCCCGTCAACCGCCCCCATGATATCAAGTCTTTTCCGGGGTAGGCGCAGACCCTCCAGGCCCGTCGGAGAGTTGCTTCTCCGGGGCTGCTGCCGTAACCCTATGACTTTTCGGCGCCGGTTGACAGGCTGGGACGGTGGTTGCGGCTCTAAAGAGACCACCCCCCCTGGGTCGGCTTCGAACACCACCTACCGGCGGATGGGGTCGCGACAGGATTCCTCAACGGGCTTTTGAGACACTATGTTAGCTTCTCCCCAGGGGCACTGAAGCTTTGTAGATCTCACCCGTTCCCTTGATACTGTACTGATCCACTATCGCGGGGACGACGACCGATACGCCGCGGTTCAGGGCAAGGCTCTGGCCGGTGCCGAGGTCAGTGATTTTCGCCCTCCCTTTCACGGAGATCAGGATTTCCAGGCTGCGGCGTTTGGGGCTGGCGTAGGAGGAACCCTTCCTGAGAGCAATCATGGACAGGGAGAATTCACGGGATTCACTCGGGTAAGCCCACGCCCACCCTCTTTTTTTTTCGGGTCTCAGGATATTCACCGGTTCATGGGAGAAACGGACGATCTTGAGGAGTTCGATGAGGTCGGTATGCTTCGCCGTCAGGCCTGCCCGGAGCACGTTGTCCGAATCGGCCATGAGTTCAACGCCGGCTCCCTCTAGATAGGCGTGAAGGGTTCCGGGCGAGATGTGTATCGCGTCACCGGGCTCCAAGCGGACAAGATTCAAGAAGAGGGGTGAAAGCGCCATGATGTCGTCAGGGAAAGCGCGGCTGAGCTTAGCGACCCACATGAGGGCCGGGTCGTCCGATGGGCCGTCTTCGAGCAAGTGCAGGGCCTCCTGAACGGCGCGGCCCGGATTTTCCCGGTTCAATACAGACAGGGCCGAAAAAAAAGGTTTCATTCCATCTGTCATGGGCTCGCTTAACAACGCCCGAAGGGGCGAGAAAAGACGAGAGGCCCTGAGCTTATCCGTCAAGGCGAGGCATTGGTCAGTCCTTCGGAACCCTTTCAGGGCCCAGACAGGGCTCAGAGCGCAGAAGATCTCGGGTTTGTGGTTCGGATCTTTGTAATTCCTCTCCGGCGCGCCGGGAGAGACGCCTCGATCCTCTTCTCTGCGGAATCCATCAAGTGCCTGGCCTCTGTCAGGGTGGACCTGGATGGATAGGGGTTTTTCCGCGGCGAGAACCTTGAAGAGGAAAGGGAGCTTGTTGGAGAAACCCCGGGCCACCGACCTGCCGAGGGCTTTGGCAGGATCCTCTCCGATGAATTCTGCCAGGGGCATCCATCGGCCTTTCCAGGAAACCAGCGAGGGTCCGTTGGGATGAACCCCCATCCACATTTCGGCCAGAGGCCTTTTGCCCGGGGAAGGTTTTCCCAGAAGGCCGTGGATAAAGGTCCTGGAACCCCAGGCATACGGAAGGACCGGGTTCTTCAGGAGGGCAATGCTTAGCATGGACTGTTCTTGGCCCCTCTTCGAGAGAGAGATAAAGCCACTTCGGGCCCAAGGAAGCGCGCGTGGCGGAAATGGAATGAGAGGCGAGCAAAAGGGCTTTCGTGACTCCTGCACAGTATAGCCGAATAATAAGATTTGTGAAAGGAGCACCCTTCCCCTCCGGCCCCGTGGGGTTTGATTGACTCGCTTTTTCTTTTGCTTTATACTTAAAAGCACCGTTTCGGTTATGGCGGCTGATCGGTGTGAGCCGGAGGCTCGCGACTACTGCCTTAAATCCTACGACGAGGCCAGGAGCATGTTTACCTTCGCTTCAGAAGAAACCTTCAAGGACGGTGATATCATCATCAAAGAAGGAACGCCGGGCAACTGGATTTATTACATCATCGCGGGGAGTGTCGAGATCTCAAAAACGATCGGGGGCAGGAAATTCGTCCTCGATAAACTGGAGGCAGGTGAAATCTTCGGTGAGGTGGGGTTCATCGGAGGGATGAAGAGAACGGCAACAGCCGTTGCCATCGGGCCTACAACAGTGGGCCTCATCGATCGCGAATCTTTGGACGTGGAATTCAACAAGATCCCTTCCGATTTCAGGTCCATCCTCGTGGCATTGGCCAGGCGATTCGAGAAGCTCGTTATGAGGGTGTCGGAATTCTCCGAGCGAAAAGAGGTGAGGGTTCAGAAAACCTTGTCCCTGACCTACAAGGACAAGCAATCTTTTGTGAAGGCTTATGTGGGAAACGTGAGTTCGTCCGGACTTTTCATCAAAACCCCCACTCCCCTGAAGCAGGGAGAAAAGTTCCAGCTCAGGCTTCAACTCCCGGATGTCCCTGAGCCCCTCAGGATTTCATGCGAAGTGGCGTGGGCGCGGAATCAAGCGCAGTCGAGTGACAAGAACCCGGCTGGGATGGGGGTGAAGTTTATCGAGATGAGCAGGAAGGACAAGGAAACTTTCGATAGGTTCATGGACAGAGCGACAAGAGGTTTTCCATCCCGGCGGTGAGAGAAGAGATGTGAGGGGCGGGGTGGGATGAATACCCTGAGAAAGGTTTTCGACGTGGACATCGGCCAGAGGGGTTACTTTTACTTTCGGAAGCTCCCGTGGCCGGGAGCTGGCGGGGGTGCTTGAGCCGACCTCCGGGGACCGGATTCAGGGCCATGGGCGAAGGAAGCTCATGGCCCTTTTCATTGTTGAGCTCTCCTCGAAACAGAGGGGAGGAGCGGTTTGAACCGATAGGGAGGGGTTTTCCATGCCTCAGACATGGCAGAGGATTTATGCGGACAGGAAAACGAGCCTGGAGAGCGCGCTTCAGGCCGTGCGAAGGGGAGCCAAGGTGTTTCTGGGTACAGCCTGCGGCGAGCCGCAACTTCTGGTGCAGGGCCTTGTGGACCGGGCCCACAAGCTTCACGACGTGCAGATACTCCACTTTGTCACCCTCGGTAACGCCCCCTACACGGAGAGACGTTTTGATGACCGGTTCAGGCATAACGCCTTCTTTGTCGGGCCCAACACGAGGGATGCCATCAACGAAGCTCGCGCCGATTACACACCCATGTTCATCCACGAAATCCCGGACCTCTTCCGCAAGGGCATTGTGCCGATTGACGTCGCCCTGGTTCAAACCTCACCGCCGGATCATCATGGGTTTCTGAGCCTCGGAATATCCGTGGATATCGTGAAAGCCGCCGTGGAATCAGCACGGGTGGTCATTGCCCAGGTGAATCGTTTCATGCCTCGCACCCTGGGGGATAGCTTTATCCCGGTGGAAAAGGTTCACCACATTGTCGAGTATGATACCCCTCTCGTGGCGTTCGTGTACCCGGAGCTCACGGAGGTCGGCAAAAGCATCGCCCGGTTCACGGCAAAACTGATCAACCCCGGGGATACGGTTCACATCGGTTACGGCCAGATACCTTACGGGGTGCTGGGGTTCTTGAAAGACAAGAAAGACCTGGGTTTCCATACGGAAGTCGTGTCGGACGGTTTCATCGATCTGATCGAGGACGGAGTGGCCACGGGTGAACGCAAAACGCTTCACCAGGGAAAAGTGGTGTGCAGTTTTTGTATCGGGTCGCGCAAAATCTATGACTACGTGGATAACAACCCGCGGTTTGCCTTCCATCCCGCGGATTACGTATACCATCCCCTGGTCATTGCTCAAAACGACCGGATGGTTTCCGTGGGGAGTTGTCTTGAGGTGGACCTGAGCGGCCAGATTTGCTCAGAGTCCAAGGGGCACCATTTCTACAGCGGGCTGGGCGGCAGGCTTGACTTCATCCGAGGTGCGGCCATGTCGCGGGGAGGGAAGTCCATCATGACACTGCCCTCGACCACGAAGGACGGAAGCCAATCCCGCATAAGGGCAGATCTGCAGGAGGGCGCCGGCATCGTGGCTACGAGAGGGGACGTGCAATACGTGGTCACGGAATTCGGCATCGCCTATCTCCACGGCAAGACGATCCGGGAGAGGGCCATGGCCCTCATCAGCATCGCGCACCCCAAGTTCAGGAAAGAACTGCTGGAGCAGGCGAAGAGATACGCCTACATCTATCCTGACCAAATCCTTGTTCACATGGAAAACCACTCTTACCCGGACGAGGAAGAAACCAAGGCCTTTCTTTCTGACGGAACGGCGGTCACGATCAGGCCGATCAAGCCGACGGATGAGCCGCTCCTTCAGGATTTCTTCTACTCCCATTCGGATGAAACCGTGTACCGAAGGTACTTCAGGCAGGTGAGGAGCCTTCCACACTCCAAAGCTCAGGCCATGGTCAACGTGAATTATCAAGACCGGATGGCTTTTGTCGCCACTCTCGGGGAGATCGGGCTTGAGCGGATCATAGGGGTTGGGCGGTACGAAGCTGAAAAAGAATCGCAAGGCATGGTCGAGGTGGCCTACACGGTTCATGAAGAGTACAGGAAAAGGAGGCTCGGAACGACCCTCCAGGACCGGCTCGAAAGGTACGCAGAAAGGAAAGGGTTCAAGGGAGCCGTGGGATACCTGTTCGAAGACAACCTGGCCATGCTGAAAACCTTCTCCAGGAGAGGCGCATACAGCGGGGATATCCTCGAGGATGGAATCCTAAGAGTTTTCAGGTATTTCAGTGCGAACCCGGGGCAAAGGAATCCTTAAGAAAAAAGTTGACAAGGCAAGTTCCGGTTGATATAGTCTACCTACCGGTAGGTAAATCCCTTATTACACTCCCTAATCCCCCCAAAGGGGGTTTCCTGTTTATTGGGAAAACTTCGGAGGTCAAAAAGACTCTCCTCTGATCAAGGTGCTCGGGACATGCGGAATTTGATGAAAGAGGTACACGCGAGAGCCGATGAGCAGAACGCCAGGATGATGACCCTGAGGGCGGGGATAGCTCTTTTTGCCGAGAAAGGGTATGCAGGGACTTCGGTGAGGGAGATCGTGGAACTCGCAGGAGTGACCAAGCCGGTGCTCTACTACTACTTCAAGAGCAAAGAAGGGCTTTTTCGTGCGATTCTCGATTGGGCCGCGGAGATGCAAAAGGAGGTGTTGGCTGAGGCCCTGGACAGTCCAGGCCAGGCCCTGAACCGATTGATCGACCTTTTTGAAAAAATCCATGAGGGCATCAGGGAAAACCGGGGGTTGTACCGGATGATTCACAACCTCTTCTTCGGCCCCACCCAGGGTGTTCCTTCCTATGACATCGAGCTGTTTCATCGCCGCATGGACGATACGATCAAAGCAATATACATGAAGGGGGTTGAACAGGGTGAACTGAGGGAGGTGAGCGCCGATGACGTGGCCGTTCTCATCCTCAGTCTGACGGATTTTTGTTTTCACCTGGATCACCTGCATCCGGAATCGATGAACCCGGGAAGGCTGGAAGGACTGTTGCGCCTTGCTTTCCGAGGTTTGGAAAAAAGGTAGAGGACTAAAATGTTAAAACACGATGACAGCTCCGTGAAGGCGGTGATCCTTTGCCTTCTCTTGATCCTCTCATGGGCAGGGTGCAGCCGCTCTGAAAGCAGTCCCCCGTCCGAGAAGAACCAGGCCAACAACAAAGCGGTTCAAGTCTCCGTGATGAGGGTGGAGCCCGCCCCCATTCGGGACCTTCTTCTGCTCCCGGGAGAGACGGAAGCCTGGCTGGACGTGCGGGTCGCGGCAGACACCGCGGGCCGGGTTGAATGGATCGGTTTCAAGGAAGGGGACAGGATCAAAGAGGGGGAGCTCCTGGCGAAAATCGATGTGTCTGCCCTCAAAGCGGCACTGGACAAGGCGGAGGCTGCCCTAAAACTGGCCGACGATCTCTACCAGCGAAGAAAGCAGCTCTTTGAACGCAAAATCATCAACCAGGAAGAGCTGGACCGCGCTGAAACGGAGCGGGCCCTGGCTGAGGGTAGCTTCAAGCAGGTGAAAGTCGAGTATGAGCGAGGGTTCACCAAGGCGCCCATCACCGGGGTGATCAACTATCTCTTTGTGGATGAAGGAGAATTCACGGACAAGGGAAAGCCCATGGCCGACATTGTCAACGTGGACAAGATCAAGGTCAACGTGAATGTTCCCGAGCTTGACGTGCGTTACCTGAAGGTGGGACAAACCGTTGCGGTGAGGGTCGACGCTTTCCAGGATCGCCAGATGAGGGGGACCATCGACTTTGTGGCCTACAAGGCAGACCCGGCGACAAAGACTTTCCATGTCAAAGTCATCATCGATAACCAGACCCACGAGATCAGGCCGGGCATGATCGCCAGGGTGGTTTTCCTCAAACGAATCATTCCCGACGCTCTCTCCGCTCCCATATTTGCCCTGGTGGATAAAGGGGGAGAAAGGCTTCTTTTTGTGGAGAAGGATGGCGTTGTCCACGCTCGCGCGATTTCGATCGGCGTGATCGAGGGCGACAGGGTTCAGATCATCAAAGGCCTGGAACCCGGAGACCATCTCATCGTCACAGGCCAGAAGGAAGTGGAAGAGGGAATGAGGGTTCAGGTCAAATGATCGTCAATCACCTTGCTCTGAAACGGCCTGCGGCTATCCTGGCCCTCCTTCTGTTTCTCGTCATTACCGGCGCATATGCGTATGTAACCCTGCCGCGCGAGTCCTTCCCGGACATCACGATTCCCTTCGTCTTCGTCACCACCACCTACGAAGGGGTGGCCCCTGAGGACATGGAGAAACTCATCACCATTCCCATCGAGAGGAAAATCAAGGGAATCTCGGACCTGGAAGAAATCCGCTCCACCTCTGCGGAAGGCATATCCACGGTGGCGGTGAAGTTCCTCCCCGGCGTGGACATCGATGACGCCCTCCAGAAGGTGAGGGACAAGGTGGACCAGGCAAAAACGGACCTGCCCCAGGACCTCGAAGACGACCCGGTCATCCAGGAGGTCAATTTCTCCGACATCCCCGTGATCCGAGTGATCCTCTCAGGACCCTTCAGCCTGCGCCGGCTTCAGAACTTCGCTGAGGACCTGGAGGACCGCATCGAGTCCATCCCGGGCGTCCTGGATGCGCGCATGACCGGAGGCCTTGAGCGGGAAATCCATGTGGAATTCGACCTCGACCGGGTGGGAGCTTACCAGGTGCCTTTTTCAAGCCTGATCAACGCCGTCACCCGCAGCAACGTCAACATGCCGAGCGGCAGCATGGATATCGGTGAAGGAAAGTACCTCGTTCGGGTGCCGGAGGACTTCAAACACCCCGCCGAGATTTTTTCCATCGTGGCCTTTGTTAAAGACGGGAAACCCGTTTACCTGCGGGACGTCGCCTACATCAATGACAGCCACAAGGATCCCTTGACGCGCAGCCGGATCAACGGAGAGAAGAGCGTCACCCTGGCCGTCCAGAAGCGAAGCGGCGAGAACATCCTGCGGGTCACCGACGAGGTGAAAAGGGTGGTTGAAGACATGCGGGATGTCTTTCCGCCGGCCCTCAAGATCGATCTCACCTCCGACATGTCCCATGATGTAAGGCTCATGGTCTCAGACCTGGAAAACAACATCATCTCCGGCCTCATCCTGGTGCTGGCGGTCATTTTTATCTTCATCGGAACCCAGTCGGCGGTCTTTATTTCCCTGGCCATTCCCTACTCCATGCTCATCACCTTTACGATTCTTTCCGGGTTCGGTGTCACCCTCAACATGGTGGTTCTCTTCTCTCTGGTGCTCGCCCTCGGGATGCTGGTGGACAACGGGATCGTGATCGTTGAGAACATCTACCGCCACATGCAGCAGGGGAAAACCCGGGAAGAGGCGGCACTCGCGGCAACCGATCAGGTGGCATGGCCGGTCATCACCTCCACCCTTACGACTCTCGGCGCTTTTGCTCCCATCCTCTTCTGGCCGGGAATCATGGGTGAGTTTATGTTTTTCCTTCCCCAGACCGTGATCATCGTGCTCACCTCATCCCTCTTCGTTGCCCTGGTCATCAACCCCGTTCTCTCCGCACGGTACCAGAGGGTTAAGGTCACCGGAAAGGTCGGAAGCGCGGCTCCAAAGGAACCCCGCATCAAGAGGGGTTATCTTCGCCTCCTCGCTTGGGCTCTGGGCCATCGCCTCATCGTTGTCCTCCTGGGAATTATCCTGCTCATCGCGTCCACCGCGGGGTTCGCCCTTTTCGGCAAAGGCACCGAGTTCTTCCCCGAAACCGAGCCCCGCAGAGCCTACGTACACATCAAGGCCCCTGAAGGGACCAACCTGGACACCTCGGACAGCATGGTGGCCCAGGTTGAAAAGGTTGTTTCCGGGTACCCTGACATCCGCTACGTGATTTCCAACATCGGCTCCGTGGGCGGTGACCCTTTCTCCCAAGGGGGGACCGGGACTCACATTAACCGCGTTGCCCTGGA
>JAGUZM010000076.1 GCA_020060805.1 Deltaproteobacteria bacterium
AGCGGGTGCGGTTGTTCTCCATGCAGATGTGCACTTCGACCTAATGGAAAAGCCGCTGGGTCTCCAGTGCGAGAGCTATACCCACGTTTTTAAGAAAGCTTCGCGATGAAGATCATATGGCCGACCCCGGCTGCCCCCGGCGGAATGTAAGGGATGGTAATCGCCAGTCTTCAGGGCTGATGCGCGGCCGAGGAGTGCCTTTGTCGGATGCGGGAAAGCAATAACACATCATAATGCACTCAAGAGATCTCTCACTTCAGTCCCCTCTTGCGTGCCGCACGAGCATCCCGGCCTATTCAGGCAATCCTGCTTGCCTCAGGGTGTCACACCAGCGCTTTGCGACGGCTCGATCTTTGTCAGGCCTTATTTTGTCTGCCTGTGCAACGGAGAATTTGGGATTCAACCCCGGAGCACTTCTTGGGCAGCAGCTCGGGCTTCCACAGCGGTACGGGGTCTGAAATCCAAGGCTGTTTGGGCTGGTCGTAACCAACTCTCTACTTAAGAAACACAATATCCTTCTAAACCTTCGCACCAAGTGCTAGAATCTTTGAACGACAGTGGCGTTGCCGAGGATTTAGAGGAGGCGGTAGCATGATAAGAATATTAAAATGGGCAGAAGACCGGTTTATTCCGGCTGACAAAGTTGAGAAACACTGTTTGATAAATGTAATCAGTCCGGAGAAGTTTGAGCTGGAAAAGTTGTCGAAGGAAATGCTCATCCCTTCCGATTTTCTGACAGACCCATTGGATATTGATGAGAGGGCAAGAATCGAAATTGAAGACGGCGCTCTTCTTATTGTGTTAAGGATACCGAAATATGATGAAAGCAATCGGGAAACCCCTTTCACAACAATCCCTGCAGGTATCATCCTCACAAAAGAAGATACCATTGTTACGATAAGTTCTTCCGATATTACGGACATTTTGGAATTATGCAGCGGCAAGGTAAAAGGCATCATGGCAGGAAAGAGAAGCAGTGTTATCCTGCAGATATTTCTAAGAACAGCACTGCTTTATCTCAAACATCTGAAAGAAATAAACAGGCGCACCGGAGAAACTGAAACCGAATTGCAGAAGTCGCTGAAAAACGAGGCGCTCATAAAACTTCTTAACATAGAAAAGAGTCTCGTTTTTTTTACAACGTCTTTGAAGTCGAACGACCTGATGATGGAACGGCTGCTGAAAACGGAATTGCTGAAACTGACCCCCGAAGACAAAGACATACTGGAAGATGTGCTGGTTGACAACAGACAGGCAATCGAAATGGCCAACATATACAGTAACATCCTGAGCGGAATGATGGATGCATTCGCATCAGTTATCTCGAACAACCTGAATGTTGTGATGAAAATCCTGACATCGATCACGATAATTCTGATGATTCCCACGCTGGTTGCGAGCATTTACGGAATGAATATAGATTTGCCGTTTCAGCGGTCTTCCCATGCTTTCTTCATAGTCATAGGGATTTCTTTCACCCTGTCGTTACTCGGTGCGATGGTGTTTGTAAGAAACAAATGGTTTTGAAGGCCGTAATGGCTTTCAGACCGGTGATTTCGATAGGGTGTTGCGTCAGGCAGGGTCTCGAAAACCCATTCCTTAATTCGGTCCCACTCCTCAGTGCGCTGGAGCCAGCCCAAGTCCTTGGCTTAGCTGCGGATAGCAAGGCAGGTGATGGTTCGATGGGTTCAAAGGAAAGAGGATAGCTGTGGTGGCTATCCCCTTCGATGTTTCTTGGCGGAAGTGCATGGGAATCGAACCCACCTACCAGGTTTCAGCCCGGTACACCGGATTTGAAGTCCGGGAGCCCCACCAGTGAGCTTTCCACTTCCGGCAGAAATCATAATGGCCGAAGGAGCGCATGTCAACGGGTTTTACGACGGATTCACCACAGAGGCGCAAAGGACACAGAGAAAAGCATTTTCATTTGCCGGGAGATACCGGCAAATGAAAAGGTGTTGTCCCACCTTGCTCGCAGGCCAATGGTGAGGCTTCAGGAAGAATTTGCCAGAGGGTCTATTTTCGCCTATCGGGAGAATACCGACAGGCGAAAAATAAAATCCCTCTCTGGGCCCTCAGAGCCTCTGCGGTGAACCGATCAGGACAGATGTTCGATCACGATGTTCAGGATCCGTCGGATCGGTTCCGCAGCACCCCAGAGAAGCTGGTCCCCGCAAGTAAAACCTGCCAGGTAAGTCGGCCCCATGATCATCTTCCGGATCCGCCCCACAGGAACCGTCAGCGTCCCGCTCACCGCCGCAGGGGTGAGGTGCTTGAGGGTGGACTCCTTGTCATTCGGAACGACCTTCACCCAGGGGTTGCCGTTTCCGATGATCTCCGTGAGATCACCCAAAGGGACATCCTTGTTGAGCTTGATCGTCAGTCCCTGGCTGTGGCAGCGCATGGCTCCCACCCTCACACAGATGCCGTCCACGGGAATCGGGGTCTTGGCGCCGAGGATCTTGTTCGATTCCACATGCCCTTTCCATTCCTCCCTTGTTTGTCCGGACTCCATCAGCCGGTCGATCCAGGGGAAAAGGCTCGCCGCCAGGGGAGCGCCGAAGAACTCCTGGGGGAAAGAGGGTTTTCGAAGCTCCCTGGTGATCAACGCGTCTATTTCCAGGGCCGTGGAAGCAGGGTTTTCGAGAAGAGGCTTGGCGGAGAGGCCGAGAACAGCCGTCTGGCTGATCAGCTCCCGCATCTGGTTCGCGCCCGCACCCGATGCCGCCTGGTAGGTCATCGAAGAGATCCATTCGACGAGGCCGCGGGAATAGAGGCCTGAAAGGGCCATGAGCATCAGGCTCACCGTGCAGTTCCCGCCGACGTAGGTCTTCATTCCGGATTTAAGTCCCTCGTCAATGACATGCCTGTTGACCGGGTCTAGGACGATGATGCTGTCCTTTTCGAGGCGCAGGGTCGAGGCGGAATCGAGCCAATAGCCTTTCCACCCCTTTTTCCGCAGTTCGGGGTAAACCTTGGTCGTGTAATCGCCTCCCTGGCAGGTGACGAGGATATCCATGGCCGAGAGGAGCGAAAGATCGTGGGCGTCCTTGAGAGGCGGGATCTCCAGGCCGACATCCGGCCCCCTGCCGCCGACGTTGGAGGTGGTGAAGAAAAGCGCTTCATACCCGTTGAAGTCTTTTTCCGCGTTCATCCGCTCCATGAGCACGGAGCCAACCATTCCTCTCCAACCGATGAATCCGACTTTAAGCATTGGTTTACCCTCTCATTCGCGCCATCTTCCGCCTGGGAAGATATCAAGAAACTTGTCGCATTTTTGTCAGCAAGAATAAGGAACTGACGCCTGCGTTTCAAGAAAAAAGTGAACGTTTTACCTCTTCCATGATCGCTCCGAGCGCCTTTCCGATGGAGTCGTGGATCAGGAGGTGCGCCTTCGGGTCCAGGGGTGTAGGGTCCCTGTTGATGATGGCGAGCTTTGCCCCGTGATCGAGGGCATGGGAGGGCACATACGCGGCAGGGTAAACGACGAGGGACGACCCGAGGACCAGACAGAGATCGCACTCTTCGGCATACCGGAAGGCTTCGGCCATCGCCTTCTCCGGCATGGGTTGACCGAAGGATACGGTGTCGGGCTTGAGGATCCCGGAGCAGGCGTCGCAATAAGGGATTTTAACGCCCGAGCGCAAACGACCCTGGATCTCGTCACGGTCGTATTTTTTTCCGCACTTCAGGCAGGAGACGGAAAAGGCCGTTCCATGAAGCTCGATGATTCTTTCCGGGGAACTGCCGGCCCTGTGGTGCAGGCTGTCGATATTCTGGGTGACGACGGCCAGAACCTTTCCGAGAACTTCGAGTTCTTTGATCGCAAGGTGGCCACGGCTCGGGAGAGCCTCCTTCATGGGCTCGTAGAACTCCGTGCTCATCTGCCAGTATTTCTCCCGCGCCTTTTCGTCGGAGATGATTTTCTGGAACAGGAAATCAGAGGGATCGTATTTGTCCCAGACGCCTCCGGGGCTCCTGAAATCCGGTATGCCGGACTCCGTGCTCATCCCGGCGCCCGTGAAAACAAGGATCTTGTTGGAATCGACGATCAGGTCGGCCCCGGCCTGAATCAGTTTATCGGTCTGATCATTCATTCTGGATCTCATATTTGATGTTCACGGCGATGTCCTTTCGCAGTGAGTGGTAGACGGAGCAGTATTTGTTCAGGGAGAGCTCGATGGCCCGGTCGATTTTCTTAGGGGTGATGCCTTTGCCGGATACGTGAATCATCAGGTCAACTGAGGTGTAGGACTGGGGCGGCGTGAGGTTCCTCGCTCCTTCGGCGCTCATCTCGTAAGTGGCGATCTCGCAGCGCATTTTCCTCAGGATGTGGACCACGTCGATCGAAATGCAGCCTGCGATACTCAGGAGAAAGGTCTCTGTGGGCGAACACCCTTCTTCATACCTCACATCAAACTCCACCTCATATCCCCGCTGGGTCGTCCCGATAAAATAGAGGTCCCGCTGAAGGGTCACCCTCGACTTGTTGACGGGCAGGATCTGCTCCTTGTACCCGGATAACTCCGGCTCAGCGGTTCCTTGTTTGTCTTCAGGTAGGTCGCTCATCATATCCTCCTTTGGGCGGTTTCATGCAAACGCATTAAGTTCGCAAAAAGCATTCAAAATCCCCCTCTCCGTCCAAAAGGGGAAAGGCAGGACGGTGGGCCGGGCTGCCCGGCATACGCCCGTTTTCATACCAGGGATAAAGGGATTTGACAAGGAGGCCCTGATTCCTCTAAATTAAAGCTCAAAGCCCTCTCTCCAACTCACAAGAAACCTGTCTTTTTATTGATCGGACATCGAATGGTTTTGTTGTAGAGGTTTCACATCTAAGTAACTGAGACGCCACCATGCTCATCAACTGGGAACACGAGCTCGATCGTGTAGGCCACCGGGTGACCCTTTCCGGTTTACCCATCGCCATGCACTGTCACCATTACAATATCAACCTGCAAAAGATGCTTGAAGACACCATGGGAGAGACCGGGGTCAGGCTTCTGTTCGGCGCCGCGGAGGAGGTCAGTTTCCACGGCTTCACTTCATTCCTTCAGCATTACAGCCGCATCAAAACCGTCAAGTCAAAGCTGGAGCTTGCCTCCACGGTCTATCAGAATTGCGGGTTAGGGGTCATGCACTTCCAGAAAATAAGCCATCGAGGGGGAATCATCGTGAGCCCCTCCAGCCACCACGTGACGGGATGGCTGGCCAAGCATGGGAAGCGGGAGACACCCGGTTGCCATTTTTCCCGAGGGTGGATTGCGGGCGTCCTCGAGGCGATCTACGGCCGGCCCCTGCGCCATTTCGCCGTTGAGGAAGTGACGTGCAAAATGATGCGCCATGAGGAGTGCAGGTTCCTGGTGGAGGAGGGGTAATGTGCGGGGTCGGAAATCCTTTACCAAATTGAGCTGAGCCGAAGCCCCCCGGGAGGTGTTCTCTCAGGACCGCAATACTGCTTCGGGGCGTTTTGAACGCCCCCATAATCTTAATAGGGATTACCAGGAAGGCACAGGGCGGCGTGCCAGTCGGAGAGATTGTCCCTTGGGGCTGTCCGTGGTGACTTTGAGGCGAATGGTGCCGTTAAAATGGCTCTGAAAGAAAGTGATTGCGGCCTGGAAGAACACCTCCCGGGGTGCTCCGACTGCATTTTGTTATTCACTTTTTTCTGAGCGAGGAAACCGGATGGCGATTGACGGGAACAAAATCATCCACGCGGTCATGGAAGGGAGCCGCATTCGTGATGCCAAGGGGATCATTCCCCTTTTCGGCGTGTACCTTTCCCTCTTTTTTGTGCAATTCTACAACAAGCTCTCCTTTGACTTTGAAAAGGAAAGGGGCATGGAGCTTGAAGACGAATCCGTAGCCCTCCTCGTCGAAGCGGCCCAGGAGTGCGGTTACGCGACATTCCAGGGAATCCGGAATTCGAGCGAGTGGGAAGAGCTTGTGCGACCCATGATTGAAACCCGGGAAGATCAGATCTACAGCTTTGCCGCCGTGGCGGTCGCTTTCGGGTGGGGAGACCTGGTTGTCAGGGAACTCATCCCGAACGAAAAGCTCGTGATGCGGGTCAATGATTCCTACGAAGCGACCGGCTACCTCCACCTCCATGGGCAAGGGAATTCCGGAAAATGCTACATGCTCCGTGGCGTGAGCGGCGCTTTCATGGACTTGTTGTACGGTGAAGATTATCCGGAGGGATGTTTCACCTTCGTCGCAGAGGAACCTTTTTGTAGAGCAAAAGGAGATCCTTACTGTGAGTTCAGTGCCCGAAAGACATCTGGCAAGCGTCAGGGGTAGGAAAAGACGGGACCCTGAACGGCAAGCGTGCTGGGAGTACCTGTCCTGTTCCAAAGTGCTATGCCCTGCCCATGGGAAGCAGCACATGGACTGCTGGCTGATTCCCCGCACCCAGTGCAGCAACCAACTGGGCGAGGACTTCTTCGAAAAACTGAGCGCCTGTCTTCCTTGCCCTTATTTCAAGGCCAAGGGACGAATCCACCCGAACGGTTTTGATCATTTCATCGCCTCGCAGGTGCAGAAGTACAACTACAAGGCGCTGGAAAGGGTGTATCTCAAGGAAGAGAGCTTCGTGGAGATCCTGAACAGGATTCCCGACGGCCTTTTCACCACCGACGGGGAGTGGAGAATCACGTTTTTCAACCCCGCTGCGGAGAAGATCACCGGTTTCTCGGCTTTTGACGCGGTGGGGATGTACTGCAAGGACGTGTTCAAGAATTCCATCTGCGAGACAGACTGCGCCCTGAAGCGCGCCGTGGCCGAGGGAAGCGATATCCACAACCGGGAGTACGTCATCACGGACATCTGCGGAAAAAAGATCCCGATCATCTGTTCCACATCGGCCTTCCGGGACAGTTCCGGTAAGATCACCGGCGGCATTGAGATATTCAAGGATATCACTGACCTGAAGACTCTCCAGGAAGAGGTTGCGAGGAGAGAAAAGAAATACCGGCGCATTTTCGAAGGCAGCCACGACATGATCTACACCACGAACCTCGAGGGCAAAATCCTGGACGTGAACCAGGCCGGGGTTGATCTCCTCGGGTACCGGGACAGAGAAGAGCTGCTGGCTATGGGATCGGTGAGGAATCTTTACTGGAACGCTTCGGACAGGGATAAATTCCTGAGAGAGGTGAACCGCAAGGGGTACGTGAAGGACTTTGAGGTGGATTTCAAGACCCGGGACGGCCTCCCGATCCATGTCCTGATTTCGAGCCGGAGGTACGAAAACCCGGAAACCGGAGACATCGAGTACTCGGGAATCATCAAGGACATCACCCGGCGCAAACAGATGGAGGATGTTCTCAAGCAGCGAAACCTCGAGCTCTCCATCATGAACAGCATCGGCCTGACCCTGAACCTCACCCTGGACCTAAAGCAGATTCTCACGTTGACCCTGAAGCATGTGTTGAAGGTGCTGGGTTTGGAGCGGGGGGGATCTTCCTGATCGGCAGGGAGGACCAAAAGGTTCGATTAACGGTGAAGCACGGGCTCCCGACCCAGTACGAGGAAAACGGCCGCGGCATTGTCTTCAAGGACACGGCGCTGATGAAACACCTCCTGAAAAACGGGACCAGGCTTACGCCGGAACCGGCCTATCCCTCCTTTCGGGTGAGCTACGATACGAAGAAGGGCAAATGCTTACACTGGCTCTCCTGCTTTCTCATCACGTCCAAAGGGAAGGCGGTCGGCTTTTTCGGGATCGATATCCCGCCGGGCCGCGAACTCAGCCCGGACGAGGTTCACCTGCTCGGGTCCCTGGGCAACTACCTGGGCGGGGCGATCGAGAACACGCAGCTCATGGAGACGATCCGCCTTCATCGCCAGGAACTGCGGAAACTGACGGGAAAGCTTTTCCAGACCCAGGAGGAAGAACGCCGGCGAATCGCGAGAGAGCTTCACGATGAAGCGGGCCAGGCCCTGACCGCCATCCAACTCGGCCTGGACCAGATGGAAGAACACGTCCCTGCGGGAAACCATCGGCTGGAAGAGGAGATCAGGGAAATCCGCAAAATGATTCTCCAAACATCGTCCGAAATCAGGCGCCTCTCCTACCACCTTCATCCGACCCTTCTGGTCGATCTCGGGCTCGGCCCTGCCCTCAACCTTTATTTCAAAGAGATAAGGAAACGTTCCAACATGGGGATTGACTTCCACATGGTCGGGTTTGACCATCGCCTGGATGCGGAGACCGAGACGATTCTATACCGCTTCAGCCAGGAAGCCCTCACCAACACGCTAAAACATGCCGGGGCGAATCACTTCCGCCTTTCCATCATCAAGAGCTATCCCAAGATCATTTTTCTGGCAGAGGATGACGGGGACGGGTTCGACGGCCGGTTCGCCGGGGGTGATCAGCAGAGCCTGGGTCTCCTGGGGATGCGGGAGCGGGCGAACCTGCTGGGCGGCACCTTCCAGCTTCGCAGCAAGCAGGGGGAGGGCACTCGCATCCGAATCGAGATACCCTTGGGTGAGGTGCCGGGGGATGCCTGAACCGATTCGAATTCTGATCGCCGACGACCACACGATCGTCCGCCAGGGGTTGGCCCGCCTCCTGGAAGACCAGCCTGACCTGGAAGTGGTCGGGGAGGCGACCCATGGACAGGCTGCCGTGGAAACGGCCCTCGAGGTCAAGCCGGACATCATCATCATGGACATTGCCATGCCTCGCATGAACGGGATCGAGGCGGCGAAAAGGATCCGGAAGAGTTTGCCGGAGACGAAAATCATCATTCTCTCCATGTACTCCCACGAACACTACATCGACGAACTCCTCGAGGCCGGGATTTCAGGGTACCTCTTGAAGGACTCGAGCGGCCGGGACATCATCAAAGCGATTCACGCAGCCATAAGGAACGAGACTTTTCTGAGCCCCTACATATCCAAGATGGTCGTGAATCGGTATCTTTCCACCCGCAAGAGTTCGCCGAGAGAAGAGCGCTTCAAATTGTTATCCAACCGGGAGAGGGAAGTCTTTCAGCTTATCGCGGAGGGACATTCAACCAAGAAAATAGCGGACATGCTCTGCGTGAGCCCGAGCACCGTCAAAACGCACAGGAGCAAGATCATGGAAAAACTGGAAATCGACAGCCCTGTCCAGCTGCTTCATTTCGCCATCCAGCTGGGGCTGGTGGACCCCGAGCTTTAGTTCTCGCACATCAAGCATACCCTTGTTATGAAAAAAATAGGGATCATCACCCTCACAAGACAGAACAGCCTGGCCTATTCGGTCCTGACGCGGATCGTGAAGGAGATGGGATATGTTCCTGTGACAGGGGAGGCGATCGGAGCGGAAAGCCTCTTTTTCTCCCTGGAGGACATCAGCCTTGTGGGCCATGACTTCCTGGGGGACCTTTTCCAGAAAGCGGGCTTTTCCGACTTGGACGCCGTCCTGGTTTCCGCGCCCTATTCAGCGAACGTGTTCATGCTCCCGAAGGTCGTGTGGTGCCTGAGGAGCGTGAGTCCTGCCCCGATCATCCTGGGTGGAAACGAAGCGTCCAACAATTACCGAAACCTGATGGAGTACCGCTTCAGCGCCTTTGCCAACCAGATGATCGATGTGAGTCCTGATTTCATCGTGAGAGGGCCTGCGGAGGGTGCCCTCCCATCTCTTCTGGCCCTCGTGGATCGAACGACCATGGCCCGGGAATGGGACAGGAGCTTTGTTACAAAACTCCTCGAGATACCCAATCTCGTCTTCTGGTTGCCCGGTAAAGAGGCCCTGATCTCCACGCCCTTTTCGCCAGCTCCGTTAAAAGAGGAGGAGATCTTTACTCACGTCAGATACGGAGAGAAAACGATTGCCATCACCCTCCAGAGAGCTTGCCTGTGGGCGAAGAAATCCCAAGGGGGGTGTCTCTTCTGCGCCATAGCGAGCCAGTTCGGAACCGATTTCCATTGTGCCGTTCAAACCGATCGCTTCGTAGAGGAGTTGAGCGGCTACTTGAAGAATCATCCCGAGGTGCAATACGTCGATCTCTGGGATGACACGTTCAACATCAGTGAACCCTGGGGCATCAAGATCTGCGATGGTTTGCAAGCCCTCCGACGGAAGGTAGGAAGAGAGATCGTTTTTTCCTGCTTCCTGAGACCCAGTGGGTTGAGCGAAAGGCTGCTCAAGAAAATGGCGGAGACCAATTTCAGGGTGGGCTTCATGGGAGCCGATGCCCTGACCGAGGATCTTTCCAAGAGAATGAGAAGG
>JAGUZM010000394.1 GCA_020060805.1 Deltaproteobacteria bacterium
GAATTTCGACTGGCTCTGGCTCCTTGGGGTGTGGCAGAAAGGCGAGGTGGGCCGTCAGGTGGCGGTGGAGCACCCCGGCTTGCGGGAAGAGTACGAGGCGGCTTTGCCGGATTTCACGGAGGCGGATGTCTGCGGTTCACCCTTTGCCGTGCGAAGTTACACCATCCCGCAGGAATTCGGAGGCAGTGAAGCCCTCCAACATTTCCGCCATCGGCTCAGGGAACGGGGAATGAAGCTCCTTCTTGATTTTGTTCCGAATCACACCGCCATCGATCACCTGTGGACCTACGATCATCCTGAATACTACGTGAACGGAACAGAGGAGGATGCAACCAGGGAGCCCTCCAACTACACCCGAGTACCCACGGCTTTTGGGGACATCGTTCTGGCCCACGGCCGAGACCCCTATTTCCCGGGGTGGACGGATACGGTCCAGCTCAATTACCGTCATCCAGGCCTGAGGATGGCCATGCTTGAAGAACTCCTCAAAATCGCGCAAACGGCGGACGGCGTTCGTTGTGACATGGCCATGCTGGTTCTGCCCGAGATCATCCTCCGAACATGGGGTGACCGGTCCCTGCCGAGCGACGGGGCTTCTCCGGTGGACGAGCCCTTCTGGTCCGCGGCGATCCCCTGGATCCGGGAGAGGCACCCTGATTTCTGCTTCATTGCAGAGGCCTACTGGGACCTGGAAACGACTCTGATACTGCAAGGCTTTGATTACGCTTATGACAAACGGCTTTACGATCACCTGCGAGCCGGGGATGCAACAGCTGCCAGAGGGCACCTCTCCCGGAATCCCGGCTTTCAAAACAAGGCCGTTCACTTTCTCGAAAACCACGACGAGCCTCGGGCAGCCGCCGTCTTTCCCCCGGCCGTTCACCGGGCCGCTGGGGTGATCGCTTTTCTCGGCCCTGGGCTTCATTTGTTCCATGACGGTCAGTTTGAGGGCCGGCGCACCAAGCTTCCCGTGCAGCTGTCACGCCGGCCTGATGAACCCGCAGACCCGGAAACGGAAAAATTCTACCGCGACCTCTTCCGATGCCGCAGACACTCGGCCCGCCGCAACGGTTCATGGCAACTGTTGAATTGCCGCCCCGCATGGGACGGGAACCCAACCTCAGAGCGGTTTGTCGCCTTTGCATGGGAGGCGGAGGGCGAAGCTTGGTTGGTTGTCACGGTCAACTATGGTCCGACCCAAGGGCAGTGCTACGTGGAGATACCTCACACCGGCTTTCCGGGTAACAGGTTCCTCTTCGTTGACATCATGGGGGGATCGCAGTACGAACGGGAGGGGGATCCCCTCGCTGCCCGGGGACTCTACGTGGACTTGCCGGAGTGGGGTTATCACGTGTTTGAAATGAGAAAGTATTAGGGGGGTCATCGTGCTCAGCAAAATCAATCCGAAAAGAAGGAAAGCCTGGAGAGCCTTGAGGGAACACCACAGGGTGATGAAGAAGCGGCACATGGCAGATCTCTTCCGTCAAGACCCTGCGCGCTTCTCCAAATTCTCCCTCTCCTTCGAGGACATGTTGGTTGATTACTCCAAGAACATCATCACGGAAGAAACCATGGAGCATCTCCTGGCACTCGCGGAGGAGTGCCAAGTGAAGGAAGCGATCGAAAAGATGTTCACGGGCGACAAGATCAATGAGACGGAGGATCGCGCCGTTCTCCATGTGGCATTGAGAAATCAGGCGAACACCCCGATCCACGTGGATGGAAAGGACGTGACCCCGGAAATCAATTCGGTCCTCAGCCAGGTGGAGAGATTTTCTCGGAGCGTGATTTCGGGGGAATGGAAAGGATACACCGGAAAGCCGATCATCGATATCGTGAACATCGGAATCGGCGGCTCCGACCTGGGGCCGGTAATGGTCACCGAGGCTTTGAAGCCCTACTGGAAGACCCACATACGACCGCACTTCGTCTCCAACATCGATCCCACCCACATCGCGGAGACCCTCAAGAGGGTCTCGCCGGAAACAACCCTTTTCATGATCGCCTCGAAAACATTCACGACCCAGGAGACCATGACCAACGCGCACACGGCGCGGCAGTGGTTTTTGAGTTCGGCCCGCGAGGCGTCTCACGTCAAACGCCATTTTGTGGCCCTTTCAACCAACACCGAGGAGGTGATGCAGTTCGGTATCGATCCGGCCAGCATGTTCGGATTCTGGGACTGGGTAGGGGGGCGATTCTCCCTTTGGTCGGCCATCGGGCTTTCCATTGCCTGCACCGTCGGGTTTGAGAACTTTCGCGAACTCCTGGAAGGGGGCCACGCCATGGATAAGCACTTCCGGGAAACCCGGTTCGAAAAAAACATCCCTGTCCTCCTCGCCCTGATCGGCATCTGGTACATCGATTTTTTCGGCGCCGAGACTGAAGCGATACTTCCTTATGACCAGTACCTGCACCGATTCCCGGCGTACTTCCAGCAGGGGAACATGGAGAGCAACGGAAAATACGTGGATCGGAGGGGCCACAAGGTGTCCTACCAGACCGGTCCCATCATCTGGGGGGAGCCGGGAACGAACGGGCAGCATGCCTTCTATCAGCTGATCCACCAGGGAACCAGATTGATCCCTTGCGATTTTCTCGCCCCCGCCCTCAGCCACAATCCTGTCGGAGAACACCACGACATACTGCTCTCCAACTTCTTCGCCCAACCGGAAGCGCTGATGAAAGGGAAAACCAAGGCGGAAGTCCTCGATCAACTCAAGAAAGCGGGATTGAGCGACAAGGCTATGAGGAAAGTCGCGCCCTACATGGTTTTCGAGGGCAACAGGCCCAGCAATTCCATCCTGTTCAAGAAACTGACCCCAAGGACCCTGGGCACCCTAATCGCGATGTACGAGCACAAGATTTTTGTCCAGGGCGTGATCTGGAACATCTTCAGCTTCGATCAGTGGGGCGTGGAGCTGGGAAAGCAGCTTGCCAAAAAGATTCTCCCCGAGCTGAAGGCCGACGGGGCGGTGGCATCCCATGATTCCTCCACAAACGGGCTGATCAACCAGTTCAAGGCCTGGAGGTAGAAAGAGTAGCCCCCTCACCCCGACCCCCGGTCGCCTTTGGCGCCGCCATAAGTCTGGCGGGTAAACCTCTCCCCCAAGGGGAGAGGGAAGACAGTATCGACAAATCGAGCGAAACAAGAGGGAGGAGGATACAAGGATGAAAATCAAGATAAACGGAATCCAGGTTCATTACCGGCTGGAGGGACCACCCTCGGCTCCGGTCATTACGCTGAGCCACTCTCTTGCCACCGACTTGACCATGTGGGACCCCCAGATGGAGGTCCTTACGTCCCGGTTCAGGGTCCTCCGGTACGATACGCGAGGGCATGGCGCCTCGGACGCCCCTCCCGGGCCCTACTCTCTCGATCAACTGGGAGAGGACGGGCATGGTCTCCTCAAGGCCCTCAACATCGAGCAAACCCATTTCATGGGCCTGTCCATGGGCGGCATGATCGCCCAGGTTCTTGCCCTCAAGCACCCGGACATGCTCCGATCCCTCATTCTCTGCGACACGATGAGCCAGTTGCCTCCTGAGGCCAAACCCATCTGGGATGAGCGCATCACGATCGCTGAAAAGCAAGGCATGGAGCCCCACGTCAAGCCCACCATCGAGAGATGGTTCACCGAGCCTTTTCGAAGCTCCCCGGTTGTCGACCGGGTGCGCGCCATGATCAGGGCAACGAATCCAAAGGGATACATCGGGTGCAGCCGTGCGATCATGGGGTTGAACCTCACGGAGCGTCTTTCCGCCATTTCTTTGCCCACCTTGATCATCGTCGGAGAAGAAGATCCTGGAACGCCGGTCGAGGCCTCCCAGGTCATGCAGAAGAAGATCAAAGGGTCCAAGCTCGTCGTCCTGAAGTCCGCCGCCCATCTTTCCAACATCGAGCAGGCCGACGCCTTCAACAAGGCTGTCCTCTCTTTCCTCTCCGCCGCGGAGTAAACCCCTTATGGTGTACGGGTTTGATACGTCAAGATTCTACGTGCTTAGCTGGCATCAAGAGCCACCTTTCAACATCCCCCCAGAGGCTACCCGACAGCCTGGGGATACCGAACTTTCGTCCTTCGATACCTCAGGACGAACGGTTTTCCCGCTCATGGTGAGGTATCGAACCATGAACGGTTAGGCTCTACGGTTTGGACGTCGGGAGTTCTGGGGCAGCATCTCGACCCGCCTTTAGCAATAGGGGGCGAGGGGGCTGCCCATAAGAGCGTCCATATTCCACTTGCGCCGCCCTGGTGATGGGTCTAGTATGGCCGTCACCTTGATTCCGAATATCCGGGAGGAGCGATGGCAAAGCATATCGGTATCGTTGCCTGCAGCGCCGAGGGCGCGGCCCTGTGCTACAGGACCATCTGCGCCGAGGCGCCAGAGCGGATGGGGGAACACCGGCATCCTGAAATCACCATGCACACCCACCCCCTGGCAGATTACATGGTCCATATTCGTAAAGGGGACTGGAAGAAGGTCGCTGACCTCATGCTCTCATCAACGGGCAAACTGGCCCACGCGGGTGCGGATTTCGCCGTTTGCCCGGACAACACGATTCACCAGGCCATGGAGTTCGTCAAGCCTCGCTCCCCCATCCCCTGGCTGCACATCGCCGAAGTTGTGGCTCACGAGGCCAGGAGCAGGGGATTTCGCCGTCTCGCTGTCCTGGGGACCAAGTACCTGATGACAGGGCCGGTCTATCCCGAGGCCCTCGAACGCTTCGGCGTTTCGTGCGAAATCCCTGACGGGAGGGTTCGAGACCGCATCGACGGGATCATATTCACGGAGCTCGTCAATGCCGTGTTCCGGGAAGACTCCCGCCTTTATTTCAATCAGGTGATGGAAGACATGAAAAAGACGGGGTGCGATGCGGCGGTGCTCGGGTGCACCGAGATCCCCCTGATCGTCAACCCTAACGACGCGCCTCTGCCGACCCTTGATTCCACCCGACTCCTGGCAAGAGCCGCTCTCAGAAAGGCCCTTGAAGAATGAGAAGAAAAGAAAAAGAGATAACCGAACGGATGCCCGTGGACGACATCCTTCACAAAGCCCTGATCTGCCGTCTCGCCATGTGTGACGGGGGCCAGCCCTACGTGATTCCCCTCAACTTCGGGTATGACGGCAAGGCCCTCTACTTCCATTGTGCCCGGGAGGGGAAAAAGCTGGATATTCTTAAGAAGAACAACCGGGTCTGTTTCGAGGTGGATGTTGACCACGAAGTGGTCAAGGGAGAAAGCCCTTGCGATTGGAGCATGAAAGCCAAGAGCGTCATCGGCTTCGGCACGGCCGTTCTCCTTGAGGCTCCTGAAGAGAAGCGAAAAGCCCTCGACATCATCATGGCCCACTACGGCGCAGAACCCCCTTTTTCTTACAAAGAGAAGGGCTTTGAAAAAGCCCTGGCCTTCAAAGTGGCTATCGAGAGCATGACAGGCAAAAAAATAGGATGAAAAACAATGGAGTACTGGAGGTTTGGAGTGCTGGAGTGTTGGGTAACCGCGAGAATGCCACAGTCGAACGATGGCAGACAATGAGATCGAAAGAACGCTTCAGGCCTGCGGCGGTCGATTTCCCCCATTGCTCCATCACTCCATGACTCCATCACTCCACTTTTGATAGAAAGGTAGGAGCGATGGCAGACATCCGGATAGACCTTTTCAGCGACACGATCACAAGACCCACAGCCGGGATGCGGAAATTCATGAGCGAGGCGGAAGTGGGAGATGAACAACAGCGCGAAGACCCGACCGTCAACCGCCTCGTGGAAATGGTCTGCATCCTTCTCGGCAAGGAAGATGCCGTCTACCTTCCCTCCGGCACCATGTGCAACCAGGTCGCCTTTCGCGTCCACTGCCGTCCCGGCGACGAAATCATCATGGACACCACCGCCCACACCCGGCATTATGAAACGGGCGGCCCCGCAGCCCACAGCGGGGCTTCGATCTTTCCCCTCGAGGGCAAGCGGGGCATTTTCTCGGCAGACCAGATGGCCTCCGCCATCCGGCCTGAGAGCAACCATCTCCCCCGGTCCAGGGTGGTGCTCGTGGAGCAGACCTCCAACCTCGGCGGAGGTTCGATATGGCCCCTGGAAACCATCCGGGAGGTGTGCGCCCTCGGCCGCAAGCATGGTCTTGCCCGCCACATGGACGGGGCGCGGCTCCTGAATGCGGTTGTCGCCACCGGCGTTTCCGCCAAAGAATACGCTTCCCATTTTGACTCCCTATGGATTGATTTCAGCAAGGGCTTGGGCGCTCCTGTGGGCGCAGCCCTGGCAGGTTCAAGAGAATTCATCCAGCAGGCGTGGCGCTGGAAACACCAGTTCGGCGGGGCGATGCGTCAGGCAGGGATCATAGCGGCAGGTGCCGTGTATGCCCTGACCCATCATGTGGAA